>JBPCUV010000022.1:0-14222 GCA_051010975.1 Desulfocapsaceae bacterium | reverse complement strand
CCGGTTCATAAGCTGCTTCTATGTTGATCTATACAAAAATATAGTCCGATATCAGGCGATCAGCCCTTTGATCCCAACCGCAGCCCGCCATGGACAAAAAAGACATCACCGGCCAGAGCTTCATTGCGATACAACTCACCCACCAGTCGACCTCATGGGGATCGATAAGTCTACCGATGGGGACGTTTTCCAGGATTTTCGAGAGGGCCGTCTTGTTCATCCCTTCAAGTAATGGTGTCGCAACATATCCAGGGGCTACTGCCACGCAGCGAATTTGCCCGGCCACACCCCGTCGAAAAAATTCTGCGGTTATAACCTTGGGCATGACCGATATTGCGGCCTTGGACGATGAATAATTGAGCTGGCCTGCTGTTCCCAGCGATCCAGTGGAGGAGACAAGACAGATCAGCCCACGGTCACCATTATTGATCATTTGTTCAGCGCAATCCCGCACGGTCAAAAAAACACCAGTCAGGTTGACATCTATCACCTGGCGAAACTGTTCTAGTGACATCTTTGCCGCCACCTGGCCAGTTATCCGATCAGGGGAGAGCATCAAGCCGTCTTTTATGATACCGGCAAAAGGAGCTACCAGATTAATTTTCCCAAAGGCAGCCATGGCCGTTTCGGCAAGCCTGCTGGAATCGCTCTCCTTGGTAACGTCGCATTCAACGGTTGCGGCTTTATCACCAAATTCCTCCTGAGCCTTTTCAAGTGCGGAAACTGAGATATCTCCCAGCACGACAGATCCACCATTTTCAACCCAGAATCTTGCCAGAGTCAAGCCGAGTCCGCTTGCCCCGCCACTGATAACCGCAACCGAGTTTTTTATTTCTAACACCTTGTTTCTCCAGCACTGGATATGGAATTGACGTTTACCATCTGCCGTAAAATTGATCAGATCTCGATTCTACATCAGTTAGCAAACCTTGATGTTCTCATTTAACTTTATCTGCAACATGATGAAAAAGATGATGATGTCTTCGAGATTTTTAATCGTTATGTCCTTTCTGTCTTTCAGTTTAATCAAGATGGAGAGTGTGCTCCCATAGTCATTAATCAACACTTCGAAATCGACATCTAAAATTTCATGAAAATTGATAGATGTTTTTTTATGCAAGTAACGAAAAATCAAACGTGTGTTGTCCAGGGTCAGTGAGATAGGCTGGTTCTGGAAAAATATTGCTAAGGGAATAGATAAGGTTAACAGAACTAAAAACAGAACTTTGCTTATTGGAAAACTGACAATGAGTGACAGCACGAGCAAAGCCACCACAATACGCAGCTTGATCAGATATTTTGAAGTGAGGTGGAATGTCTGAGATCGGAAATTTTCTTTACGAATATCTGCAAGTCTTAAACAGATAGTTTTCAAAAAAGCCGGAAAGTCATTAGTAGTATATCTTACGGGTATTTCTCTTTGGTCGTCTAAAACTATTTTGATGCGGCTCCGCGATTGATCGTCTATGTATTTGATATCACTCCAGTTAAAAAATGTCTCCCCGCCACTGTCAGGCCGGTAACAAATTTCATTTTCATAAACATCATAATAGCTCGTACGGTTTGATAAGGATTCAGAAAAGAAGGTGATGGGTTCGCTCATATCATACGATCTCGCCAGGACACTATTTACAAACTACGGCGCCCCTCCATTTCTCTGGCTCTTCCTTTGCGGGGGGCCAGGAAATTACTTTTTCAGTCAGTGCAGCGTAGTTTTACTCTTGGACGGTGACTGGTTAAAAACTGAGCTTAATTTTTCTCATTGCACCGCTGCGTGAATAGATTTCACTCTTCCGACCAGACCATTCTCCAGGCGGACCTTGATCCCATGTGGATGAGTGGCTGATTTAGTCAAAATATCCCTGACCACACCCTCGGTAAGTTTTCCGGATCGCTGATCCTGCTTCAATACTATCGATACCTTCAGGCCGATTTTAATATCGACTCGTCTGGTTCCATCGCTCATTTGATTATTTCCTTGTTTACCTGTTCCTGAGAACTTTTATCACAGACCTTTGCTTTGGCCAAAACTATTTGATGTCATTGCCGGCATGATGAAGGTTGCCCGATCTCCATTTCGAGACCATTGGTACCTATGTAATACTAACCTTCAGATAAGGGTAGGGCTCAATGGCGAAGTAGTTCAGTACGACTGAAAATGAGATGTCAGGTTATTTTGCTATTGCTTTGTGAACTTGGATTGATCCGAACCATTGCGGTCGTTTATCGATGTCAAACGATGAGAGTGCGGGATGCATTGTCTGAAGCAAGTGCTTGTTCTGCTCGAGTGCGGTGATTAACGACGTTGCGATTTCATCATCCAGATCCGCTGAGGATATCAACGTCATGGTCGTGCCAAAGGTGGAGAGCTTCTCTGAAAGAGATGGATAGGTGAATTCATTGAGATCTTGTCTTGAAAGTGAGGGGTTTGCGATGATTAGATCAACCATGCCATTACTGGAAAAACCAACTAAGGAGGCCTTAGTATCTTCCATCAGCTGCTTTAAATCATTGTCGGGATGGACACCTTTATGGAGCAGGACCTGCACGTCGCCTTGACGGAAGGCAAGTTTATCCTGGGATAACGATGGTGACAATTCAGCTAATACGGGAAACATCTCTTCCGTCCAACCCTGAGTTTGCATGAACATCTCGAATAGCTGTTTCTCTGGAGAGCCGAAAGCCCCGGTGTTTATCCTTTTTCCCGGTAACTGATCGATACTCGACATGTCAGCATCGCTTCGAACGATCAGGGTAAGAGGAACCTCGTAAAGTGGAGTGACAATGCGAAGAAGATCATAATTGATGTCGAGGTATTGGAAAGCACCCTGGCCGATCGTCGATTCTCCAAGCAATAAGGAATCGACAAGAGCCAGATCCAGTGATCCTCCCTGTACGTTTGTCAGGTTGTCAATAGGGTCGCTTGTCTCGGATAGCGAGCAGGTCATGTCTTGAGCCTGCTTGGCAAATATTCTGCACAATAATTTTCCGCTGTGGTGGGAAAATGAACCGTGTGGACCCGTGCCGATTATTAATTCAAAGGATGATGCCGTAGTTGAAGAACTGCATATCATAACGATTACGGCTATGAGTGAGAACGCGCTGATAAAAATTCTGTTAGGTCGTTTGCTAATCTCAGCGATCATGATGCCCTCCAAAAGAACTATGAACGAGTGAATTATAAAAGCGGTCGCTTAATTAGTCCGTTTGATGCTGTTATCTTCCTCCATCTAAGGCCTGCAGGTAGAGTTATGTGGTGAAAATACCATAAGGTAATAATAAATTATAGCCACTCCATCTAACTGGTAAATGTAACCATGTGGTAGTCCGTTTAAAAACAGGCGATGTGAACTGTCGGAAGGCTAAAACAGAAATGCGTTCGGGGAATTAAAAGATAATCATTGCCTGAAAAGCGATGCCAGGTCTTCAGGTTTTAGATCCTCAAGCCGGTCAACCACTATATCGGCATTGTGAAGTTTCTTTCTGGGGTGGGTAGTGCACACGGCAACGCATTTCATTCCACCAAGCCGGGCAGCCTCAACTCCTACCGTGGCGTCCTCGATAACCAGACAATCGACGGGGTTGACTCCCAGACTCTCGGCCGCGAGAAAAAATGTGGCGGGGTCGGGCTTGCCGGAAAGCTTCGAGCCTGAGACAAGCGCATCGAACATATCTCCTAACTCGAGCTCATCGATGATGGCATCGATGTTCTGCTGGGGTGCTGAGGATGCCACAGCTTGACGAATGCCAGCCCGATAAAAACGTTGCAGCCAGTCGATTACTCCCGGCAGCGGCTTGAGGTGGCCTTTGATATCTTGTCTGAACAGCTCTTCCTTCAATTCACCGATGGTCTCGAGCTCTTGCTCGGTGACTTCACGGTTAAATAGCAGAGATAGAATACCTCTGTTATTCATTCCGAAAGACTTATGGAAAAACTCCCTGGTGAAAGGCAGATCATACTGGTCCAAAGCCTTCTTCCATGAAATGAAATGCGCTTCTCCGCTGTCAGTGATCACACCATCCATATCCCAGAGGACTCCGATGGTGCGATTAATACCTAGCATCACTTCATTCTCCTGAAAAACGTCCTTAAGATGTCTCCGTCGGTCCTTATTGTCAACCCGGAGCCGCGTCGATTTGCTGAGCTAAAATTGATCGTCGCTTAACCTACTCTTGGCCTGCTATCCGTTCTTTGATAAAATTCTCCAATTTTACCAGATCATTGCTGAAGTTTCGTATACCTTCCGCCAGCTTTTCAGTTGCCATCGGATCCTCATTGAGCATGAACCGAAAGGTTTTCTCATCCAGATGAAGTTGATCGATTTCATCATTTTGCGACATATCTGAATATAGTTTCTGGGATAGTGTTGTAAGGTCTTTACTCAATTCATCAAGAAAATTAGGGCCTATGGTTAATCGGTCACACCCTGCAAGTTGCTCAATTTCACCCGTGTTCCTGAAACTCGCACCCATAATGATCGTCTGGTAATCGAATTTTTTGTAATAGCGGTAAATGTTGGTTACCGAGATCACCCCGGGATCTTTTTCTGCGGGGAATTCCCTGCCCTCATTCTTTTTGTACCAGTCAAGAATTCGACCGACAAAGGGTGAGATTAAAAATACCTTGGCTTCCGCACAGGCGACCGCCTGGGAAAATCCAAACAGCAGGGTCAAATTGCAATTGATTCCTTCCTGTTCAAGAATCTCGGCAGCCTTAATTCCTTCCCAGGTTGAGGCGATTTTTATCAAGATCCTGTTTCTTTCTATACCTGCCTGGCCGTACATCTCTATAAGTTTTCTTGCCCTTTGGATGGTACTTTCCTTATCAAAGGAGAGTCTGGCATCAACTTCGGTTGATATTCTGCCGGGGACAATTTTCAGTATTTCTTTACCAAAATTGATCGCCAAACGATCTAAGATGGTGTCCAGCAATTCCTGACCTGCAGTATTTGACTGTCTGCCAAAATTCACCGCCTCATCGACCAAATGGCTGTATTGCTCCATTTGAGCTGCCGCAAAAATCAGAGAAGGGTTGGTGGTCGCATCCTCAGGTTGATATTGTCTGATTGAATCGATATCACCGGTATCTGCAACGACCACCGTCATTTCTTTCAATTGAGTCAACTTGTCTTTCATTTTTTCCCTCATCGATCTAGATGATCAAAATTTACCGTAAAACTTTTCCAACTCACTGCCAGGTTACATTCTATAACTCAGAAGTGTTTAGAAAACCAGGGGCGATTCATACTTGCAGAGTATCCTTCCACGATACCAAACGCTTTCATTTAGAGGTTTTCAGCAGTAAATCTTTTGTCTGAGTGGTACCTGGGGACTTACGCATCAACACTCTAAACCCTAATCCATTTTCATAAGGATGCCCGTACAAATCGGACCGATATTCGATTACCGCTTGCCTGCCACATAGTGACGTTTTGCGCGTGGTTTTTGTGGTTATATTTTCACTAGATGCATCCTGCATTGTATTCATTCAACTCCATTGTGAGGAATCGTCATGAATGGTACAACGCGCAAGCAAAAACGGTCGTTTCTGCTCCTGCTGACAGCACTATTTCTAGTGCTGTATCCTTCCCAACTCGCACCACAGAAAACAGATCCGTTCAGGGGGGATAACGGGAAAGAGGGGGGCATTGCATTGAACATATCCGAAAAGATCTTAAACGAAGCCGTCATTCAAAAGGCTCAAGTTTTTTACAATAGAAAAGGACTTAAGGACGAAATTAAAATAGAAGGATGTTTAAGAGAATTGAGGGCAATCTCAAGGACTAAAGGAGAATCAATTGAGGAATTGATCGAACATGTTTCGGTGTCGATTCCTCAACTGTACAACGATAATTTTCTGGTTAATCCAAGGTGCATTATCATTTTGGAGACAAAAACAAATAAGGAAGAGAAGGCCGAAGTGAGATTTGGAGTGGCAATGAAATGCACTGCTAAGTCACGGGTGCCTGATGTTATAAATATTTGATCGGTGTGGGTGAGAATACTACAGGCAATTGATCTGCCACCCGCCAGGAGGAGACGCTATGAAACCGCGTAAGTTTTTCCTAGGTATGTTGTTGTTAATTTTATCATTGCTGATACCTCAACAAATATTATCGAGCAATAATAAAGAGAATTGGACTGTCGGCCCTTGGAAGACTCAACAAATGTTTGCCTGGGGAAGTGACCTGCTTGTTGTTGATTTTGGACCTAACGGTCTATGGAAGTACGATGGCTCATGGACTAAACTCTCTAATCTGGACCCCGAAGGGATTATTGCTTTGAGTGAGTCTAAATTGGTCGTGAATTTCGGTTCCCGTGGACTCTGGAAATATGACGGAAGTTCGTGGGAGCAGATCGCCCTTGGCACTGTAACCGCCGATAAAGTCAATTGATAGAGGTGCTTAGATGCCCGTGGTGTCAATTCTTGACTGATGCGTTCGAACGTCCTTATCCAGCTACTTAGATGCTGCCGCTTTTGTAAAGGTGGACAAAGCTTTGTCAATCTTTTGAAACACCTCCTCACAACCCGGAACATTATGGCGCATTTGGATATATTTCGGGTCATTGTATGATACAAATACCGCACCGTTGCTATCCTTCCAGATTAAAGCTTTTTGGGGTAAGTCCAGAGCGGCACTTTGCTGGCATTTCATCAGGGGACTTCCTACTTTGGGATTACCAAAAATCAGTAGCACAGTATCCCGTAAATCTATACCCACGCTGCGGGCACCTTTTGAGTGATCTATTCTATTAAAGATCGTCATTCCTTTTTCCTTTAGAATATTCTCCAGCCGATCTGCAGTATCCGCTACATCGAATTCGCTTTTGACATTTATGACTCCATTGGCAGCCATTGAGGGAAGCGCATACATTACTACCAATGCTAATGAGACTATCAATTGTTTCATTTTTACACCTATTGGGTCAGGGCTTTATAGTACTCGATGAGTCGTGGTGTGACTCTCGGGTAAGGCAAGAATTTGAATGTTTATCCGGGTTCGTGAGATGAGATCAACAAAAAGCCTGTTGGTCTCTAATGCCAACTGCTGTGTGCTGACACCATTAGCCAGAAGGTAATGCTGGTTAGTCCTACTGTCCAGGAATAGACCGGGGAGTCCCATCTAGAATTTCAACGCCATCCCATATCGATTAAGCCGGGCGATTTCAGCTCTGATTATACTTCTCGTCGGTGGGCAAAGATATTTATGAATGGGAAGAACTGCAGGAGTATCTGCGAGTCGACCATTTTGCCTTGCGCATCGTAACCAGGAGAGGTGCCACCTCCATTTGATTTAATATAATTCATTGTAGCACTAATTGTCCTGTAGTTACATGTGGTTAAGAGGACGCGTCGGGCAGGGGGCAGAATCAGGATAAATAAATCCGATTTTTAAAAATCCTTTCATTTGGCAGCCTCAGAGTCGCTCAAGTACAGCAGGGTCATGATGCTGCCTGGTAATCTGCAGTTTGATAGGGGGAGCTGGTATGCTGGCTGTAAAATAAAGAGGCTCTGGAATTTGCCTTTAGCTATAGCATCAATCATGCTTAATGTTTCATCGTGGTTTTGAGGGAAACACGAGACCGGTATGCGCAAAGGTGACCTGGTCATAGCTGACCATCCTGAGAGTGAATCGAGCATCCTAACCCGTTTTTACGGCATTGTTCTTGAGATAAGCCAATCAGGCAGTGTCGTAATTGAACTAGCTGATGGTTCTGTGATTGAACGCCGATCCAATTCAATTGCGGTCTATGTTCATCCACCCTCGAATTGGCAAGAATTGTTTAATAGACAGGAAGTTCTATTCAATCGCACTCGGCAGCCGTTAATGGGCCGAAACTCAAAAAAAAATAATAGCCGTGATAATCGGCTGGTCTGAAATTGATTATCTCCCATTGCGAACCATTCTTATTCATTTCTTGCGTTCTTCCTCTATCTGTTTAGTGTTACATTGTGGTATACAATTGCACGGTATACCTTTATCTCCACTCCTTAGGTGATGTGATTGACTCCCTCTATCACATCACCTTTTTAGTTGGTCTTCCCTACTCAATGGCCTGAGTCTTTTTTTACAGTATTTTTGAGGTGATACATAACCCGCTCGGTTACTTACTTTTTGGCACAAACTGCAAAATAATTGTCATATCAGGCAAAGCACAGGCCGGCGATCATCAATACGTTAGGGCCAGTCCTACATCAAACAGGAGTATTAAAATGACTAAATGGGTGGATCAAAAGAGCGTTGAAATGCGCATCATCGATTGTGATGCCTGGCAGGACGTGCTGGATGAACTGGAGAAGCCGAATGGTCCATTTACGCCGAGACACGCAACCTCCATTTTAAAAGGAATCGCCGAGGAGTATAACAGGATAGAGATGGAGTCCTCAGCCCTTCTTGGGGAGGGATCGTCCCCTAGTTCTGCAAGTGATGCGGTTATGGAGATTGTCTGCCAGGAGGCGATAGAGACAATGAAACTCACCAACTCGCCTTGAAGCTTATAGTTGCAGCCTTTGCCAAATATTTGTCGCCTTTGGCCAAGCGGCAATATTTTGAGTGGATATCTTCTGAACAGACATAGCAAACAGGTGCCGGATAAATAGTGCGACAAGGGGAACTGAAGTGCAGAAACAACAGAGATCGACGCTCTGGGGGCTTGATGAGCCGAAAGTGGTTGTCGTTGTTTTGGCGATCAATGTCTTAATGGGGGTCACCGCAGCACTGAATCGGGGGATATGGGTCAGGTTTGTTCCAGAAGAATTCGTCGGCTGGTTCATGTTGGCAACCGGCGTTGTTTCGTATACTTGGTTCTTACTCCACTATTCCATGGTTGCTGTTGATCGATTCTACAGAGATAAGGCTATCCCACAAGGTTGAATACGGATACTTTTGTCTTATCCGATCTGAGCTTCCATCCACGCGGAGGTTGATCCTGATCCTTTATGGCCTGAAGGCGATCAGTTGTTATAGTCGAGCAATTTTCTGGCCAATTCTACCGCTTCTCCAGCATCCTGAGCATAGCCGTCAGACCCGATGTCGCGGGCAAACTTGTCATTTACCGGGGCTCCACCGACCATTACCATGACGCCACTGCGCAATCCCGCCTTCTGCAGGGCGTTAATGATCTGCTCCATCTGCGGCATTGTGGTTGTAAGAAGAGCAGATATGGCCAGTATATCAGGCTGATGCAGGGATACCTGCCGAACAAATTCATCGACTGCGACATTGATCCCCAGATCGACAATGTTGTAGCCGACGCCTTTCAGCATCGTGCTCACAAGGTTCTTGCCGATATCGTGCAGATCGCCGCGAACGGTGCCAATCAGAATCGTACCCTTTTGAATGCTACCGTCGTTGGCCAGTAGAGGCTCGAGGACCGTCAGCGCCTCATTCACGGCTCTGGCCGAGAGGAGCACCTCAGGAATAAAAACCGTTCCATCCTTAAATCGACCGCCGATGATCTCCATCGCTGAGAGCATACCTCTATTGAGGATATCCTCGGGGGCGTAGTTCATGGCCAAGGCATCCTGGACATGGACTTTGATAGTTAAATTGTCTCCCTTCAGCACATCCTCTTGAATTACACGCAGATTCTTGTCAACCACTTCGCCTCTATCAGATGGACCCGAGGAAGAAGACGGCATTTGCCTGGCGGCCGAGGATGCGATATCTGTCGAAGCTACAGGCTCCGACGACTTTTGTTTCGGGCTCACCTGGTCAGAGGATAATAATACTGCAGCACCCGCTTTAAGAGGTAGTCTGCCTTCTTTTTCAATCCGTTCTCCCAATCGAACAAGCCTGTCGAAAACTGCTCCGGGAGGGGTTGTATCCCCTATGCCGGCAATGAATCTCTTGCCGGGAGAGACAGCTTCAAACAGATGATCCAGGTAGGCTTCAAAATCCTCTTCAGTGGTCGATTTCTCCAACAGTATCGACTCTGGAATACCTCCCCAGATAGTCAGTTTTCCAGAGCGGCACCATGTATTGTAATATTCACCTATCCCAACTTTGGTCATTGGAAAAGGGGTAACCGCCTCACACACATCAGCGCCGCAGTTGGCCAGGATATCCATCAACAGATTGTTCTCACCGTCGGGATGGATAAACAAGAGTTTGTCCCTGGCATGAAAAATGTCAGCGGCTTTCTGCCACCATGGCAAGAGATCCTTTTTCAAATAGGCTGGATAGGTGATCATGCTGTCCACATTGGCGTCCCAATAGACTGCCTTGGCCGGTGAATCGGCCAGTATGGGCAAAAGTTGATTGTAGCAATGCGTCAGAGCCTCCACCAGTTCTGCCATCTCTTCTTTGTAATCGTTGTAGTGTATGAAGAATTCTGTCGCATCTATCAGAACCTTCTGAATGTAATGCATGGGCGAGCCGGCGTTCAGCGCCGGAGTGCTTTCAAGGGCAAGGCCCTGGTTGCCAATTTCTGACTCCCATCTGATAAATCGAGTGTAGTCCGGTCTGAAGGTCATATTTCCAAAAATATGGGCGAGCACTTTATAATCTTCAGGCCCCTTGATCGCATGCTCCTGTATCCAGGGTGCTGAGGCGCCCGCGTCCTTCATTTCTTCAGTGTAACCGTGGGTAGTGCTGACACTGCCTATTGGAGTTTCGTAGACGACTCGCATCTGGTCGGCATTGCCTTCCATTCTGATGTCAACATCTGAGGAGAAGTGGAAGCTGTAGGTATACTCTTTCAGGTGAACCAGACCCAGCCCGCGATGCATGATGTCTTCGGTGGAGTCCGGCTTAAGAAATTCCGGCACAATTTTATGCAACGCCCACCCTTCGGCCCGAGCAATCTCATCGGCGGTTCTGTCTTTGTGCCTCTCGGGCAGAGTCCCCGCACGCTGGTTGGCGTTGTACCAGAGGTCAATTCGCGGTACATAAGGGATTTTATCCACCATCTCTCCCTGAATGACCCGTAATATTCGTTCCCGATGTGTCATCAATATATACTCCTCATAGGTTGCCTCCCTGCTACTCTGGAACTGCTTCGCAGGCAGCTATAATAGGTGATACACCAAATCCTCAGCCGAGTACTATCACTATTTGGATGCTATCTGACGATTCCAGGGTAACAGAATCAAAGGTATTCTTATAAAATCTCACCCAGCTTGTCGCCTGATCAGACAAATGATCTTTATAGCAGAGTCCTGGCTGTTGCAGCACTTGATATTATCGGTCTTTGTCCAGGCTATCACCGCAGGCGATATGAAAACAACAAATTTTATGAACGAAAAGGTTATACCCGGCACTTTGGCGGCCAGACTGCTAATGGCTGTCAACCCGGTGAGTGAGAGGAAAAGAACTGGATAGTTAGCGGCTTAAACGAACCGGAGGATCGGGGCAAAGCACCAGCTGTCAACAAGGCCTGTTGACGATATCGGCCATGGTCTTGCTGGCGTAATCTCTGATAATTCCAGTCGGGTAATAGCGGTTGTTTAAAACCGGATCAGTACATCGGGAAACGGTCGAAACCAGACTTTAACAGTCGGAAAAGCTGTTAATGCAGAGAAGACTCCAGAATCACCTCAGCCTGCTCTATGTGACAATGGATGGAATCCACCTGAGCATCGACCACCTGCTCGTAAGGGCTGAACTGAAATTCCACCACAATCGTGGAATCAATGTGATCCTGGTGATGAAGGGTGTGGTCTGAGGGTAATGAACATCGTTCAGTCTTTAAATGATAGCCATGACTGGTCGTATAATCGAGGCGAGCCTGGCAGACCACCTGGGCTCCCACGTCGAGTTCAGGTTGTAACTCTGCTGAGAGGTGATAGGAGATTTTCAGGGCGCAGCCGTGATGATGATGGCTGCAGTCGTCTTCTGAACATGCAAGCTGGGCACCTGTGACATTGAGACGAAGCGACTCATGTTGCTCCGCCTTATCCGGTCTGATCCGAGGCTGGAACTGCTGCTTCTGATGAAAATGGGAGTAGAGCTCGTCAGGCGGGTGATTGGTTTCCGGAGTGAGGAAGGGCAGGGCAGAAAGGTTCGCTGAGAAGCAGAAAAGAATGAACAGCACCAGAAAAATGAGCAGCCGTGAATTTTTTTTTCGCCGGGCAGGATTGGTCATGGTTGCCCTCTCTATAATGCACTCTGTGTCTAAGAATCTCAATTTGTAGTACTCATTTAAACTATACACGGGCTGGCTTGGCAGCACAATACCACACCGTCACATTACTACGTAGTATCAGCTATTTAGGTGAATAGTGAAATGTCGGGCCAGATGCCAGGGCAGGTGAAGCGACAAGCAGGTTAAGCTTGAAATTAATCAGTAATATAATAAAATACTTCGCTAGGTACCACAAAGAAGTAGGCGGTGTTTGCTTGTCAGGTTTTTGGGTTTTTAAAATTAATTTAGTGATCATCACTAGTTAAAAGTAATGGTCAAAAATATAGATTAGAAGCGTGGTCGATTGCGGCGGCCACAGAAGTAGAAACGAATGTGATGGAGGTAATTAGATGTTGAGTAAAAAATTAACGATGGCGGCACTTGGTTTGAGCGGAGCCGCACTGCTGATGGTTCCCGGAACCCTCATGGCGGAAAACGCCAAGCCGAAGGTCTTGAAGCCCTGTATGCAGTGCCATGCGGATACAGCGGACAACGGCATTCGCGGCAAGCTGGGCAGTGTTTCCATGAAGGCAGAAACCATTAAGGTGGACACCGGCGGGGCTTCCTGGCTGGTTAATTTTGATGAGGATACGGATCTGAGCGGTGCAGAGGTGCTCAACAAGATTCCTGCCGGCAAAGAGGTGCTTATCACCTTCTATGAAGAAGACGGCGCCCTTTACGCGGAGTCGGTGGATGTCAAACAGCCGGCCCAACTAGACCCGGCCATTCTTATCAAGGTCGGTGAACTGGCACCGCTGATCGAGCAGGGTCCCGAGAAGGGTAATTTCACCATTGTCGATGCGCGGCCTGGAAAACTATTCGTCCAAGGGCATATTCCCGGGGCGATTTCAATCTATGATGCCCAGTTCGACAAGAATCTGGACAAGTTGCCGAAAAACAAGGACAACCTTCTGGTTTTCTACTGCGGAGGGCCCACCTGACAACTGAGTCCTTCTTCTGCCCGGCGGGCAGAAAAACTCGGTTACACCAACATCAGAGTATTCCTCGATGGTATGCCGGCCTGGAAAAAAGCGAAAAAACCGCTTTATTCCAGTTCCAAGTCACTGAAGACAATGATGGAGACCGATACTCCGGTGGTCCTGATCGATATCAGGGATGCAGACAGTGCCAAGGCAGCTCATATCGAAGGAGCGGTTTCAATCCCCGCCGCTCAGCTTGCCGAAGCCAAGGAGCGCTTTCCTTCGATCAAGAAGGCTCCGGTAGTACTTTATGGTGCCGACACCATGGCTGGGCTCGAGAGCTTTCAGCAGGTAAGGGACTGGGGCTACATGAACACCACGGTTCTGATTGGCGGTTTTGAAGGCTGGCAGAAAGGTGAGCTGCCAGTGGCCGCAGGCGCCACTGCAACCGAAATCGTTTACGTTCCCAAGCCTAAAGCTGGTTCTGTCGACATAGCATCATTTGCCAAAGCGATAGATAGCAAGACCACCGATGTGGTGATTCTCGACGTGCGCACCGATGACGAGACCGAGGCGGGAAAAATTGCCGACGCGATCGCCATCCCCGCTGAAGAAGTGGTTGAGAGGCTCGATGAGATTCCCAAGGATAAGCAGGTCTATATTCACTGCAGCACCGGAATCAGAGCAGAAATGGCTTATGTTGCCCTGAAGGAAAAAGGCTACAAAGCCAGTTTCCTTGACGCCAATATCGAAGTTTCCGACAGCGGCAATTACGAAATTAGTGAGAAGGAATAAGCATCACCCCGCAGACGTTGGTGAGTCTTAACGTCTGCTTCCTGAACAATCTGGACGGATCCCCGGAGCCACATACCGGGTATTCGTCCAGGTTTCTTTTTGCCAATTGATTTCTAAGCAGGAGGTTCTTTTGAAACGAATCATTTTTTATATCGCCTTGCTGTGCATCGCCTGCGCACTGCCCGTCCAGGCCAAAACCGATGTGTATGGAAAAGGGGTAACCCTTACTGAGGCCACACCAGTTTCTGCTATTCTCGACAGTCCCGACTCCTATCTGGGCAAGATGGTCAGGGTCGAGGGCATGATCATCGAGGTCTGTGCCAAGAGGGGGTGCTGGATGTATGTCGCCGGTGACCGTCAGGGCGAAAAAATTCAGGTCAA
>JBPCUV010000021.1:0-3495 GCA_051010975.1 Desulfocapsaceae bacterium | reverse complement strand
ATATACCAACAGTGCATGGCCCACATCCAATGCCATAATCTTCAAGAATATCAGCGACCCGAGGGAATTCGGTGATTATGTCTTTGATACCTTTATTTCTATATGTTTCCATAATGATGTACCGTTACTCTTAACTGGATTTGCGAAAACCAAACCGGATCTCGTTGACAACCCCGGTCTTTATTTCATTACTTATTTTAAAACATCTGGTTTCTCACTTTAATTGTATGGCAAGAAACGGGTAGTCACCTTGACCTAGGTCAATTGGCCTTTCCCCGTTAAATCGTTCCATTTTCATGTTATGTTAAAAGTAATCCTGCAGCCAGGTCTTCTTGCTGAAAGCTGCATGCGGGTGATCGAGCCTGCTAGTGAAGAGTTAGGAAAAACCCTTGATGAACTTGGTAGAGCAGAAAACACACTCATCATTGCTATGGCCGACAATGAACCTCAGCATATCCCTCCCAAACCAAGTCGGGCTTAACTGCCGTATACGATCTCTACAACGATCAACGTGAGGTCAATCCAATCGTAGTGGGTGGAATTCACATGAAGGAACCCTTCAAAAGGATGCGTGCCCGCCATGAATTGTGGAAAGAGAAATATCCGGATCGGCGTCGCAAACCTGCACCGGCCTATTCAGGCATCGCCAATGCCTGACCATCGACAATTACCACTTGAAATTAATGCCTACCACAGGACCAGCCATGGTAACGTCATATTCAAACCTTGTTGGCCCAGTTCCGGTTTCATAATCAATCCCTACGGCTCGATATCCCAGCAGGAACTGTGCATGTTTCCAGGGCTGATAGGTGAGAAGACCGGAACCTTCCCAAACAAAATCTGATGAGACTCCAAAACCCCCTGCACCTCCTTTGACCACCAGCCCCCATTTATCGGTAAAACCCCAATTCCAGCGAATGGCCAGGAATGGGTCTACCCAGTCTTCGGTTACATCAATCGAAAGTGGTAACGAGGAGAAAGTGACGTCCTGAGAAACCCTGGAGTATAAAACCCCAGCCATGAAATCCAGGTTGTGGTCACCATTGATCCAGCGGTAATAGGGAAGTAATTCAGCAACGGTGGCTTCCAGATCTACGTTTATTTCAGATTTCGGGGTTGAACCTGAAGCACCCAAATTGATAAAATTGACGTCAAATAATAGTCCGTAATTATCTTTGTAAATGGTCTCAAAATGCACGATGAAAACCGCTTCGAGGTTCTCAAAAATGTCTCCGAAGTCCATCGAGACACTACCACCTTGGGGGCCAACCACCAAGTCCCCATCAAGAGAGACGGCCCAAAGATAGAAAGGAGCCAGAGCAAACTCCCAATTGCCCTCACTTGAGTTATCTTCAGCTTGTGCAGCATGGTACCCCCCCTGTACCAATAATATGAAAACCAATAGTAAATAAAACACTTTGTAGTTTTTCATGACGGCCTCTATCTTTGGCTTTTCAACGCTTCGATAAACCTATTTCTTCAACTGAAATTTATAATCCGTCCCATGCTTCTTGTTGAAGTCAGTATAGATTCCTTCTGCGACTTCCTGGAGTTCTTCCGGCCATCCTGCAAGTACTGAGTCAGGTGTCTGGTAGCGCTCGCCACCCTCTGTAATCTCTTTTTCCTTCAAAGGAGGGGTCGGGTAGGCGTCAGGGTTTGTCACCGCCATTCGAGTACGAACTCCTTCTTTGGTGATGTTCCAGACCATAAGGTCTTGAGCATAATCCACCGGCCCGCCATACAACTCCTCTACAGCGTTCATAACGACTGGAAGCGTATCAAAGTCATTCTGGAAATGGTATGCAACAGCGTGTTTGGGCCTTGTCATTGCCATCACTTTGCCAAAGTATGACGGATTTGCGTGGATGGTAGTCACGGCATTCAAAGCCTCTTCGGCTGAGAAACCCCATTTTTCGACTCCCAAGCCTGGAGTAAAGACGCACTCATGGATCGAAAAATCAATCCCCTTTGTGTGATCTATCCACCATTGATTAGGAAGTGTGTCACCAGAAAACGCCAGTGTCATCCCATTCCATTCCAAGATAAAGCTGACCGATTGTTCCAGGTGGATTGCCGGGATCGTTCTTATCACAGCGCCATTATGGTCGTAGATGATGTTATTAACCTTTGACCAATCAAATTCGGTAACATCCATCTGAAATGATCTGGTGTCTATCATCCCCTCCAAGGTGCCTGTCATCCAACTCCACATACCTTGAAGATGATCCATTGCTGCCTTTGTACCCCATTCTGGACGAGTTCCTCCACCACCGGGTCCCCATACTTTCAAGGGAACTGAACGATTATTCTGAGGCCCATAAATATAATATCCAGGTAAATCCCCCATATGATCTGCGTGCAGGTGAGTTAAAAACACTTTGTTTGTAAAGTCTAATGGAATGCCCAGGGAATAGAGCCGTTCCATGGAGCCTGTACCCATGTCGAAGATAAACTTATCTCCGTTTCCCAATTCAATCAGGAAGGAGGCGGCTGCCTGTTTTCGTCTCGGCATTGGCATACCGGACCCGAGTGCTATGACTCTCATTTCGTCAGGCTTCAATTCTTCAGTACCCGGGTAGTACACGTTTTGGATGGGGAACGGTTTGGTCGGGGACCACTCCGAACTATCAGCAGCAGTGGAAGCCCTTGCTTCAGACAGCCCTGCTATGTGAGAATCCTTTTCCCAAAAACCAACGGGTGATTGTTTTCCAAGAAAAAAGAATGATGACATCGCCAATAAACACACGATTGTGAGAATGCTGCCTTTATTTTTCATTTTTACCTCCGCCATAAATTGGCATCAGGAACAGATTAAGTCTAAGCGCTAGGATGAAACATGAGAATTACTTCTATGTTTTGCAAATAGCTGTGATTTATACTAAAAATAATTGGAATTATGAGATAATCTCATCTACTATACAGGTATGTTTCTAACCTTAAATAGTCAATACATCAATGTATGGAAAAGCTCAAAACACGTCTTACCAGGGATGATTGGCTTGCGTTAGCACTCGATGTTCTCGCCCAAGAAGGAAGAGCCAAAATAGAGATCGAGTATCTTTCTAAAAGACTCGGCGTCACAAGAGGGAGTTTCTACGCACACTTTTCTGACCGAAGAGATTTTGTCGCCAGCGTTGCTCGTTATTGGGCTGATACGCTTACTCGGAGAGAATTGGCGAATCTCGCGCCGTCTGAAAAAACGGGTGAGGGGAAATTACAGTTGCTGATGCGAACAATCAAAGATCATAAATTAGAAAGATACGACATCGTAATGAGAGCCTGGGCACTCGATGAGCCTCTGGTCGCGGAGCAGGTGGAAAAAGTTGATAGGGTTCGATTTGAGTACATCAAGGCAGTTTTTGCAGATATGGGTTTCACTGGGAACGAACTGGAGATGCGAAGCCTGATCTTCCAGGTGTACCATAGTATGAGCAACGGTTTGCGAGGTTCATATTTTGAAAAAAACAGGTTCGAGTACGATGATCACCGCCTTGA
>JBPCUV010000020.1:0-28441 GCA_051010975.1 Desulfocapsaceae bacterium | reverse complement strand
AAAATGTCACGCTTCCTGCCCATTGACCTCTCCTTTCAGAAGCTCCCGTAGACGGATGCACTGCTGGAAGAACTGCTCGCTAAGTCGGAAATCCAAGGATACGGCGCCCGGGTTGTCCACTACTTTGAGAATTCTGGCAGGACTTCTGCTCAGGATAATTATTTTTTTGCCGAGAAAGGCGGCTTCCTCAATGGAATGCGTTACCAGCACAGTGGTGATATTTCGCTTCTGGATAATTTCGAGGATGAGATTCTGAAGACGCTCCCGGGTGAGCGCATCCAGTGAACTCAGGGGTTCATCCATGAACAGAATTTCAGGCTCGACAGCCAGGGCCCTGGCCAGGGCCACACGCTGTTGCATTCCTCCGGATAGCTGCCCGGGAAAATGATTGCCGAAACCATCCAACTCCATTTCCTCGAGAAGCTGGTCGACAACCCGTCTGATTTTTGTTTTGTCAATTTTTTTTAGAGTCAGTCCGAGGCCAATGTTTTCAGCCACTGTCTTCCAGGGGAACAGGCCGAAATTTTGGAGTATCGTGCCGCACCTTGGATTGCCTGCGATTGCCAGGGTGCCGGAATCGGGCTGCAGGATGCCTGCCAGCAGAAAGAGCAGCGAGGTCTTGCCGCATCCCGAGGGCCCGATGATCGCACAGCTGTCCCGTGCTCCAACTTTAAAAGATATGTCGTCAAGGACGGTCTGGAATTGGCCGTCATGCTCAAAACCCAGACTGGCTGAGCTGACCTTGATCATTGCTGGTCGTCAGTCATGTAGAAAATCAGTGGCGACGATGTCTTCGTAGGCGATTGTCCCAATCAATCCCTTGGCGGCCAGCCAGCGAGCAGCTGGTTCGAAGAGATCTCTGCTGAATGGTTCCGGTGACGGATAGGTGGCGATGGGATACTTGTCGGCCAGAAAAGGTGGAATTCGGCCTTTTTCCACCACCAGAGACCGATAACTTTCGGGGTTTTCATTAATAGCCTCTACCGCACGTCCATAGGCTTTGAACAGTGACCGAACCAACTCCTTTTTGGAATTCATTGCCTCTGTACTTACCACCACCACGGTCTGGGATAGACTCTGATCTAAATCAGCGTCACTGATCAGAACCCTGGCGCCTTTGCCCGCAGCAATTGAGGATAGTGGCTCAGGCAGGGTAGCTGCCTGGACGGAACCGGAGAGCAACATCTGCATCCTTATCGGCATTTTCTTCACTTCCACTTTGCTGATTTCCTCAGGGCTGAATCCCTGCTGTTCCAGCAATCTATCAGTCACATATTCGATAATCGTGGAGTTGGACACCGCGATTTCAATTCCTTTTAAATCTTCGACAGTATGGATTTCTGATGATGGGGCCGCTAAAATTGCGAAAACTCCTTCAGCCGGCGTTTTGCCCAGTCCCAGAGAGGTGATTTTCAACAGCCCCCTACCGTTGTCAAGCAGCAGCGCACCAATGGGGTCGGAGATGGCGCCGTCAATAGCTCCAGCGGTAAGTGCACTGTCTCTTTCCAGGGCGCTGAGGAAAGGAACCAGTTCGACCTCGACATTTTCCTGTTTAAAATAACCTCCCTTTTCAGCCACATAAAACGGGACCGAGTCCTCGATCTGTAAAAGTCCGATTTTGAGTTTTTCGGCGGCGGCGCTCGAATAAACAAACAGGGTGATAAACAAAACAACCATATACTTCATACCATTAACCTCAGTAACGTGCGGCTTTGGAGTAGATGAGAACAGATATTGCTATCAGACTCAATCAGTCTGATAGCAGGCCACGATTTCACCGTAATAAAGGGTGTGATAATCTTTAGCAGGATAAAGCTTCTCCAGCTTCTCATCGAGATTGGTATTGTCCATGGCCGATTTGAATATAATTTTACATTCGTAGTGTACACCGGGGATGTCTATGATCGGTGAGTCCACTCTTACGGCTTTGCGAGTCTGCAGGCCGCATTCGATAAACTTGTCATAATCCCTGCCCGATTTCGTACCGCAGAACATCACCGCATCCTTGCTGCTTGCATCGGTCGGAATGGTGACAGTAAAATCATTGCTCTTTTCAATCAGGTTGAAAGTGTATCTAGAATCCCTGACGGCAACCATGAACACTTCTTTTCTCCAGACAAAACCTATTGTCGCCCAGCCAATGGTCATGGTGTTGATAGCGTCCTCCGCCTTAACGGTGAGAAAAGCACCTCTGGTGAGGGATTCCATTAAACTGTCCAGGTTATCCAGATAAGATCTATCTTTCATAGCGATTTCCTCTTAAGAATTTGGTTGCCAAAAAAATTACCTGAAACGCTGCTGTTGATCAAGATAACAATGATCAGCGGATATTGAAGGGAATGGTCGTATTGATTTTCTCTCGGCCGCCGGTTCTGACCTGAAGATATCATGATCGTCAGACTAGTGATCGCCGTGTTTATGCGGATGAGCACCATGCGGGTGGACATGGTGGTGGGTATGCAGGGCTGAGTGGTCGGCAGGAACGATGCGACCAGCCTCCATGCCGGCCAGATCGACGCAGGTTGCCGCCAGGAAATCATAATCATGGGAAATGATGACAAACCCGAGTCCGAGCTTGGCGATGATGTCTATCAGCCGTTCTCTGGTTTCTGGGTCGAGGTTGTTGGTGGGTTCGTCCAAAAAAAGAGCTCTGGGCTGCATTGATAGAATCGTAGCCAGCGATACCAGCTTCTTCTCTCCTCCAGAAAGATGATGGGTTACTCGACTTTCGAGATGATCCAATCCCAGCTCGGCAAGGGTCTGGTGAGCAATTTCCAACGCTGCTTTGGGCTTCGCCCCAAGATTAAGCGGTCCGAAGGCTACATCCTCAATGACTGTCGGGGAAAATAATTGATCGTCGGCATCCTGGAAGAGCAGGCCTATCTCCTTGCGCAGAGTGAGAAAATCCCCCACCTCAATTATTTCTTCACCTTTAAAACGGATCGAGCCGGACTGGGCCTTCAAGAGCCCCATCATGCAGTGAAAAAGGGTCGTTTTACCACAGCCGTTTGGGCCAATTAAGCCCAATTGTTGCTGATGCTGGAGTGAAAGGTTGATCCGGTCGAGTACCGGAGATTTGGCGGCGGGATAGGAGAAAGTAAGATCTTCAAGTTCGATCAGGGGCGGTGCAATCATGGATGTAACCTGCTGATAATTTCAATGGTGATCAGAACAGTAACGGCGATCAAAATCAGCAGAGAAAAACCGACTTCGTGCTTTCCCAGTGGCGATTCATAGAGGGAGTGAAACTGTCCCTGGAAACCGCGCAGGACCATGGCCTGTCTGACCCGGTGGGCCCGATGGTGGCTTTTGACAAGGGTCATACCGAATAGATACCCGGTGGTTCTGTAAGTGTGCATATTGGTGCCAGCCCTGAAACAGCGGAGTTTGGCAGCTCGGACTAGGCGCAGATATTCCTGATGGATGACAAAAATATAGCGATAGGAAAACAGCAGCAGCAGGCAAAGTTTTGTTGGTACTTTCAAGTGTATCAGCGCCTGGCCAAGAGCAGCAACCGAGGAGGTGGCTACTAGAGAAATCACTACCAGCACAGCTGCATTGGTCTTAATGCTGATCAGTGCGGCCAGTGCAATACCCTCCCCGCTGAGCCCAAACGGTCCCAGGCTGAACGCCTCTTCTCCGGGGTAGGTAAGCGGCAGGGTGATCCAGAGAAATAGTACAAAGCCGTTTACCAGAACCAGCCGTTTGAAGACCATACTGAGTTCGAGTTTGGCGGCCAGCATCAGTACTATGGCCATCGTCAGCCCGGTGCCGGCGGTAGGGAACGTCCTGCACAGACTGATGACGACAATCAGGGCCAGGCTTGACAGGATTTTGATCCTGGCATCGAGTCGGTGGATAAATGAGGTGGCAGTGCTAAAGGTTTCAAAATTCATCGATGTTGGTACTCATCCATGTGGATCCAGAGTACCGCACCTATCTCGACTTCCTTCTCATCTCCTTCAGGGCCTTTGAGCTTGTACTCAGCCAGGCCCAGGGAGGCGAATCCCCACCAGCCCCTCAACGGGCAGGCGAAGGTGAAGATACCGTCATCGTCAGTGAGCAGAACCTGGGTGGTGTGGTGAGAGGTCGAAGCTTGGAAACGCTTCTGCTTGTCGTAATATTCCACTTCCACCTCAGCATTGGCAGCTGGTTTTCCGTCAACCAATACTTGACCGGTGAAACTGTTGCCCTGGTAATTGCCGAAAGGTCTGAGCAGCGGCCTGATCTCCGCCGGCAGCCCCAGCGGTTGCTGCCAGCCGTCTTCGGAACCGAAAACGGGGACCACGGTTTTGGTGTAATGGATGATGAATCTGTCCTCGATGGGTTCCCAATAGGGCTGAGGTTCCATGACGAACTGGTAGACACCCGGCCGTGACGGAGTGAAATGGTAGTAATAACCGCTGCTTCCCATTATGTTTAATGGTTGCAGCTCATTCAGCACATCGGTCTGTTCACCGTTTCTGACGATGAAAAAGCGTTTCGGTCTTTCCAAATCCATCCCGATAGTTTCAAACGGGTGGGAGAAAGACAGCGAGACATCCACCGCACGATTCTGTTCGCTTACCACCGGGGCTGATGGTATGACCATACCGAAATGAGCATAGACCTGCCCTGGGTCCGAAATGGTGAAAAAAACGGCAGCAGCGATGAGCAAGAGGGGGAGGTATCTTCTTCTCATTTTTTTCCTTTTCTCCTTGACCTCGACCATTTAATAAGAGCGCCGAGCCCCACTATGGAGATGATCCCGGTCACCACATTTCTGAGCGGTGGTGGAGATGGGAGTGGCGATTTCTTATCGGTCGTTTCTTCTGTTTGCCTTGATTGAGTCTCCGTTATTGCATCTGATTGGGCAAAGTCGACTGCACTCAGCTGCCACTCACTGCGGTGCCCCGGACCGGCTTCGAGTACAATGATCAAATCGGTAGGCTCCTTAAGCCCGAGTGCTTTTGGGTCGATGGCAAATGTGCCACTGTCGCCGGTGGCGGAAGTGAGGAGCAGTTTCTGGTCATCTTTTCTGATAATCTTTATTTCACCGGTTTTTACTGGTCTGCCGCCGGCCAGGGATCCTTCACCTTTGATGAACCCGTTTTCCACATAAGCGAACACCTTTATATTGTGGGCCGAAATCAGGACGGGCCACAAAAAGATGGCTGTAAGAACGGCAATCAGGAGGGCCCTGCTCATCATCTGCCTCCCCAGAGAAGTTCGGGATGCACCCGACCAATAAAGGAAACGATGAACATGGTTATAAATCCTTCGATGACCATGATCGGAATATTGGCGAGGACGGTGATTTTTGCGGTGGCCAGAAAGCCGGTGTCGGTGAAGGCAAGGGACAGTGCCATACATATTGCTGAGAGCAATATCGCTCCACTGCCGGCGATAAAGCCTGCCAGCGGTCGAGTCTTCTTGGATTTCAGGAGCGGACGTGCCAGATAGAAACAGAGTACTGCCGGCAGGGCCATATTGACAGCGTTGACGCCCAATACCATGAATCCGCCATACTGGAAGAAAACCGCCTGCAAAAGCAGGGCGACCAGAATAGCCGGGAAGCAGGCCCAGCCGAGCATGATGCCGAGTAATCCGTTGAGGACCAGGTGGATAGAGGCGGGACCGATCGGCACATGGATCAGTGAAGCGACAAAAAAGGTAGCGGTGAGCATCGACACCTCCATGATCTTGTCCAGGTCGAGCTTCTTCAAGCCGATCACCGTGCCGGCGGCTGTCAGCGATGCCCCGCTTAGGAGAATTGGAGCTGAGAGGATGCCTTCTGATATATGCATGGGGTGTTTGCAGCCGATTGAAAATGTAAATGTTTGCCTAAACGAGGGCCCGTAACACAAAATAAAAAAACGTAATATTTTATTACAAGATTTCTTTTTGCCGCGCAAGATAAAATCTGTGATGGGTAACACATGGTTTTATCTGGCAGGTACTGAGAATCTGCTTGTATTTGAGTGCTGTTTTAAATAGATTTTGCCAGGTTTGGACAAAGACTCAATCAGAATTATAATAGTCCCCACGGATGAGAGGCTGCTCGCCAGCGTGCGGAAGCGTCGAACGTAAATTCATTGGAGCCCCACAAAAGGGATAAGGAACACTTTAGTGGCTGATCCTGGAACTGATATGAAAAAACACAGTCTACGAGTTGAGAAAATTGGCGGAACCTCGATGTCTCGATTTCCCGAGATTATCGACAACATTATCTTGCGAAATTCTGATGACGTATTCGGCAGGGTCTATGTGGTTTCGGCCTATGCCGGAGTGACCAACGATTTACTCGAGCATAAGAAAACCAGCCAGCCTGGAATATATAAACTGTTCGAGGATCAGGAGAATTACCCCAGGAAGATGTTGGCCTTGAGAGAGCAGCTTATCGAGCTTAATGGAGGTCTGGCTGATTGCGGACTCGATGTGGAAGAGGCCAATGATTTTATCGGTGACCGCATCGATCTTTCGATCAATATCCTGCGCAGCATGGAAAACGTACTGGCTTCGGGCTATGTCTCCCGCGGAGAACTTCTTTTGGCTGCCCGTGAATTGCTGGCCTCGCTCGGCGAAATGCATAGTGCCTATAACTCGGCCAATATTTTGAAGAACCGGGGCTTACCATCGACTTTTGTCGATCTAAGCGGTTGGGAGGACGGTCGTCAGTTGACCATTGATCAGCGGATCAAAGACAGCTTCGACAACATCGATCCATCGGGCACCATATGCTTTGCGACTGGTTACACCAAAGGGACTGAGGGCATTATGCGGGAGTTTGACCGGGGTTATTCCGAAGTTACTTTCTCCAAGGTTGCGGTTCTGCTCGGTGCTTCGGAAGCTATTATTCACAAGGAATATCACCTTTGTTCCGGCGACCCGCTGCTGATCGGTGAAGACACCGCCCACCCGGTGTGCAATACCAATTACGATGTGGCCGATCAATTGGCGGATGTCGGTATGGAGGCCATTCATCCCAAAGCCTCAAAGCCGCTTGAAATCAACTCGATTCCGATCAGGGTTAAGAACGCTTTTGATCCCGATCATCCGGGTACGCTGATAACTAATGACTTCGTCGCCCCCGAGTCAAGAGTCGAGATCGTCACCGGCTCCAGCCAGGTGATCTGCCTTGAAGTTCACGATACAAGAATGGTCGGAGAGGTAGGGTTTGATCGGAGGATCATGATGGTCTTTGGCAGGCACAGCGTCTCCTATATCAGTAAAATGACCAATGCCAATACCATTGATTTGATTGTTCTGGAGCGTGACTGTTCACCGCATTTGCTGGCCGAGCTCAGTGACAATTTTGAAACAGTGACAGCCAATCCGGTGGCGATTGTTTGTGCCATCGGCTCCAATATCGCCCAACCAGGCATCATGGCCAAAGCGGCTCAGGCTCTGGCAGACGACAATATCAATATCCTGGCAGTGTCGCAGACTACGCGCCAGACCAATATGCAGTTTATTGTCAATCGGGATGAGTTCGCAGGCGCACAGCGGGCTTTGCATGCAGCTCTTTGTATGTAGGAAAGCCAGAGAAAGTCAGAGGCGGTCGTAAAAGCGACAATACTAGTATTACTAGTCTTTTCTGGGCCAGACCGCGTCTTTTTCTTCAGCTACCAGATAGCAGAACTTATTCCACTCGAAGGTCTTGTTGGAGATCGGGCAACGCAGGGTGACCGTTTTGTCGCTGATACCGGCGATTTCCCAATCGCCGGCTCTGCGTGAATTCTCGATCCGGATCTTTTGCCCGATTTGAAAAGGGTAGGGTTCAAAAACACTTACATCGTGTCCCATCGTTGTCTCCTCGGTTTCAACTCGCTGCAACCGCCGCAGGGTGGAAATTCTATTTTTCCATCGTTGATTCTAAAATTACAAAGTGCACTGCTGGAAAAGCCACAGAAATTCAAAATAAGCTACGACGTATTGGGGGATAAAAATAATTTGCAGTGTTCCATGAATCTCAGGCTAGGCCGGGCATTTCTCCTGCAGCAGATCATCGACTGCGGCTACAGCGGGGGAGTCATCAGCCAGTTCCATCAGCGATCTCTTCTCCATGTCAAAATCAAGCAGAGCCGGATCGTCGGGAATGATGCCGACAATCGGCACACCAATTTCTTCGACTTCTTCCAGAAACTTGGCGTTGAGTTCGCCTGGCGCCCTGGTGACGACGATGCCCATATCTGTGACTTCCAGCTTGAGGTTGTCGAGCATTTCGTGAATTCTTCTCAATGCCCTTAGTCCACGCAGTGAGTAGTCGGTGACGAGAAAAAGTGTATCCACCTTACCACTGGTACGCCGGCTCAGATGTTCCATGCCGGCTTCGTTGTCAACCACCATATAGCGGTAGCTCTGAGCCAGTTTGTCGGTGAAATTGTGAAGGATATTGTTGACCATACAATAGCAACCCTGTCCCTCCTGACGTCCCATAACCAACAGATCGAATGCGGGTTTCTCGATCAGGGCCTGTTCAACCAGACTTTCGAGATAGATTGTTTTATCCATACCAGAAGGCACTCCCTGGGGGTCGCGCATGAAATTTTCCCGGATGTCGCCAATGGTTGAGGTGACATCCAGGCCCAGAGTCTCTCCGAGGTTGGAGTTAGGGTCTGCGTCCACTGCCAGAATCGGAGTTTTTCCTGATTTTGACAGGCTTCTTACCACGAGCGAGGCCACGGTGGTTTTCCCTACACCGCCTTTGCCGGCAAATGCGATTATTCTGCTCATATCAATCCTTTAGTTCTTATTGGTTGTTACTAATTTGCCAAATATCGCAACTCAGTATAAGCACTGGTTGGAAAAAAAAAAGAAGCAAACAGGCATTGATAATCAGCCGGTCTGCTTCTTTCTGTTTGGGCGGAATGCTTTCAGGCGGCAGCTTTCTGGGGTCGCTTCTTACGCTTCTTCTTTTTTTCCACCGGTGGGCCTAATATCGATTTGAGATTTTCGACGTGAGCCGCCTCTATTGTGCTGTTCTGTTCGATGCCGAGCACCTTCTCATCAATACCAAGGCAGAGGCCGAGCAGCTGGGGTAGCAGCAGAACCGGCAGCACTTCCTGATTTTGCTGCTGGTCTCTTATGTTCAGCTGGGTGGTATCAAACTGCAGATGGCAGTAAGAGCATACCGGTGTAACGAATTGCGCTCCAGCGGCAAGGGCTCCATCAACCTTCTCCTTGAGCAGGATTTGGGAGAGTTCGCTGTTCAGACCACCGAGGGCAGCACCGCAGCACTCGAGCTTGCCACGCCAGTCGAGACTGGTGGCCCCGGTCAGCGCCAGCAGTTCGTCGGTAATTTTAGGCACGAAGCTGTCATCGAACAAGGTTACTTCACGGGGCCTGAGGATGTGACAACCGTGAATAACTGAAAGATTGAGATCACTCACCATATTCACAAGTTGCTTCTTGATCGATTCGAGACCTACATCCTCATGAAGAACAGTGAGGAAATGTTTGATAGTAGTGGTGCCCTCGAACTTCAATCCATCTTTGGCGAGTATCTCGTTGATTTCGGCAGCCAGTTCGGGGTTATTGGTCATCACATTCTTTGCTTTCTGCAGACTGGCAAAGCAGCAGTTGCAGATGACCATGATGTCGAGGCCTTTTTTCTCGGCAATGGCCATATTTCTGACCGATGGGATGATGTAGGCTTTCTCGTCCACATTACGAACCGGGTAGCCGCAGCAGGTGAACTCCTCGATAATTTCCAGCTCGACGCCCAGTTTCTTTAGCACTGCCTCGGCCGAGACCGCGTATTGCTCGATTCTGATCGGTATGTTGCATCCCTGAAAAAAAGCGAGTTTCATGCGCGACCTCCTTCAATCTGCTTGATCGCAGCGTTTTTCAAATTGTAGAAAATATCGGTCAACTCCACCTCGTTCGGACAGTGTTCCTGACAAAGGTAGCAGGTGGAGCAGCTCCAGATCATTTGTGAACCCATGGCAATTTCCTTATTGCCTATGCCCAGGCTGAAAATGATCTGATGGGGAAGCATGTCGAGTTCTGCCATCGGATCGTCATAGAGCCTGACCACCGGGCAGATATTGGTGCAGCGCTGACAGGAGTAGCAACCCTGATAGCGGTTGGTTCCGACCTGCACCGGATCGTTAACTGTGACGGAAGCAAGATCCTTGAGTCTGGTGAAGGAATCTTTGAATATTTTCTCCAGTTTTTTCAGAGCATTTTTGTGGTCGTCAATGAAACTTCTGGTCAACGACAGCGGAAAAGAGAAATGGCTCAACATGGAAGTTTCAGGTATACCCTGGCTGAGAAGCTGATACCTCGAACTGATGAATAATTCCCTGAGGTTGATGCCGGAGGGACAGATCTCCGAACAGCGGTCGCAACTGGTGCAGATGTAAAGCCCCTTCTGGAGATTGGTCAGGGTCTCATCATTTATGTTTTGGCCGGCGGCGACCCTCTTCAATATCTGCACCTTTTCAGACGGCAGGATAAAATCGTTTTGAAACGATTCATAAAACATCAACGAAGAGCAGAGTTCGCTGCAGGAGCCGCAATGGGTGCAGGCCGACAGGCCGACCATCTGACGGGTGACCTCGTTGGCCGGGTCTTTGCCGGGTTCCTTGAAACCCATGACCCCGTTGATCAGCAGAGAAATCGGCGTGGCAATGACATGGAACATCTTCGAAAAAGGCAGCCAGGCAAGCAGGCCAACGCAACAGACGATGTGCAGGTAGAAGAGAAAGTTTACCACCCCTTCATCGCCGAGTCCGCTGACGATGGGGCCAACCACTTTGGCGAGGGAATAGCTGATAAATGCGCTCTGGGCCGGGGCATGGCATTCCATGCAGGCATCGCCGGCGAGTTCCCTGCCCTCCTCTATAAGGGCGGGATCATAGGGCTTGGCGACGTTGGCGGAGATCAGGCCATGTTCT
This sequence comes from Desulfocapsaceae bacterium, assembly GCA_051010975.1. Classification (GTDB taxonomy): domain Bacteria; phylum Desulfobacterota; class Desulfobulbia; order Desulfobulbales; family Desulfocapsaceae; genus JABDQA01. Next base: position 17,561 of record JBPCUV010000020.1, on the reverse strand, counting down.
GCTGCCCAGTAGGTCTCCAGCGGCAAGAGTTCCTCCGGTTCGGTAATATCTCCGTAATCTTCCGCCATGGTGGAAAAGGCTGAATAACTGGAGATCTTGGAACTCTCCAGTACCATGCCCGAAAGAATGATGGCACCGACAACGGCGATTGCCAGCCAGTCACTGGCATAACTTTTTACTCGCTGCGGTTTGTCGGTGAGCCGGCGGTAGATGGCAATGCCTAGACCGACGAGAACCATTAAACCAAACAGGTTGCGCAACGAAAGAAACGGTTGAATGGTGGATAAATAGTCGCTGAAGAAAAACTCACTGACACCTGTACCAAGACCGTGCATCAGCAGAAGTGCAATAAAACCGAAGAAAATTAGACTGTGCGCCCCCCACCTGAGAGCTGATTTGCTGAGCAGTCTCTTCTGGAACAGAATGTCGGTGAAAAAGGTCTTGATGAGGGGGATGAGCTCACCGCTGAAAACGGTTCCGATGGCCCCTTTGAGAGCCGCTGGTAACCGTCCGGGTGAAGCGGTTTTATCGGTTGTCAGGACAGTTTGTGTCAACCAGCCATAGATCCGATAGGAGATTCCAGCAAGAAAAACAAGAAGCGACAGGCCCACAAGTACTTTCATAACGTTCTCGCAGCTTGGATTTATTTCTGCCTTAGATGGCTGGAGAATAGCGCAGTACTCTCATCACCTGAGACAGGGTTTATTTGAATGACGACTGTACAAGCCGGTAAAGTAAAAGTCAATTATTGAAGATCGATTTGTTACTATCCGCAGGCTGATGCAGGGGCGGGTCAGTTTTTTTTTCGTGTCTTAGGTGTAAGATTAAACTTTTGAAATTAATACAAAAATATCTTTTCAAGAAAGGGGATGCAAACATTTATGATTGGGCTTGAATGTGAGATAAGGGAGGTAACATGACCACTTTGACCGATCATCTGAATTGTTGGCTTAACGTGGCGGCCCCTGAATGACCCGCTGTTCGGTAATGACGCGGTCAAGGATCTGGTCGTGTGGCTGCAGGTTAAGTTTCTCCACTATTTGCAACTCAAAGGCCAGTCCGTATCTGGCCGCCAATGGAATTTGCACCAGAAGCCTGTCGTAATAGCCGCCGCCATATCCGAAACGGCCTCCCTGCTCATCGAATACCGATCCGGGCAGAATGATAAGCTCGAGCTCTTCGGCAGGGATTGTTCTTGCAGCGGCCACTTGCTGAGTGGGTTCGGGGATATTGCAGTACCCCGGAATCAGATCGCGTTCGGGATCCTCAATCTCTACGATGTCAAGCCGTTTCTGGGCGACTTGAGTCAGCGGGACGGAAACCTTTTTGCCCAGATTGAGAAGATTTTGGATCACTGAAACGGTTTCTACCTCGCTTCTGAAACTGACATAGATGAAAATGGAGCTACTGGAAATCACTGCTTCAGATGAGAGAAGGGCAGTGGCAATCCGTTCACTTTTCTGGCTCCGCTGCCACTTGGTCAACAGATCTCGTTGGCCAAGTATTTTTGCTCGTAAATTGTCCGGCTTTTTCACAGTCCGTACCTCCCCTTTCAAGAGATGGTTGTGATCTGTCAGTAAATCACAATCGCTGGATGGTGTACATGAAAAGCGGCAGCCTGCTGAGCCGCTTAAGTTTATAAAAATCAAACAGCCTGGCTCTAGACGGGTCGTTAAAGCGAAGTGGGCTGAGGTAAATACAGCCTTTTTCCCTGGGTGCGCCAATCTGATCTCGAATCAGTTCAAGCATGGTTTTGTAATGATTGTCGGGAAGTTCTGGATCGGTGACAAAGTTGGCTGTTACTTCAACACTGCGGCAGCGATTGTTGATCCACTGGATTTTAGAGAAAGCGGCGCATACATCCGCGGCCAATAGTGGTTTCTCGAGGATATCGAGCGTAAATTGGTCGGCTGATTCAAGTCCGATATTAATGAAGATGCGTCCCGGAAGTCGGTCGAGATCATCGAAAAGATCGGTACCTGTGCTGAGCAGTGAGCTGACTGAGCCGAATAGAAAGGTATTGCTGCCGTCGATGTAGGAACTGCCCAGGTTCAGTTTGCGATAGGCTTGCTCGACCGCGCTGCAAATCAGCGTGGAATCGCAATTGAGTGCATCATGCTGACCGAGAAAGATGGAGTTGTAGTTGGGCAGATCTGCTGCCAATAAGTCCTTGATCCTCTCAAGCTGATCATCTATTTCAGTCAGTGAGAGCTCGGCGAAAGCCCGATTGTTTTTTACTCTGCAGAATCCGCATTTTAAAAGACACCCTACAGACACATTTAGTGGGATCACCTGATAATCGACATGCCTGGTGTCAGGTGGCAGTACAGTGACCGGTCCGTCGATGATGCGATGCAGGGTTTTTCCCTGTTCAGCCAGTACGGCCTGATTGCATTCCATCATTCGTGCGAGCGCACGGTCGATAGTATCGGTGTTGCCGCAGCAGGAGTTGGCGATTTTTTCGATCTCATCAGACCAGTTGTCAATCAGCGAGCGAATTGGTTTCAGGCTCAGGGGAGTTCCGCCCAGATGATTGTTGGTGGAATAGGGCAGGTTGGGCAAGTAGAACTCCCCTGTCGTTTCAAAGACGCCCGTGTAACCGCCGGTGGAATAGTAGATCCAGTCGTTGCCGATCGTTCTCTTTAGCCATTCCTGGGGGTGGGGCCAGTCCCGCTGTTTGCCGATTAACCGGATAAGCTGATGATTGAGGTTGAAATGCATAACTGCATTCGAGCTCTCAATCTCATGGTAAATACCGCAGCGTAGTGGATAGCTCACTTTTTCATAGCGGCGATTACCGCGCTTGAAGAGTTCGATGCTATGGGGACCGTATTGGTGGGTCCGGGGCGACGGCAAGGTAACGGGTTGATCGTTTATTTTGGATTCGGGCATTGGCTTTCGGCGGGCTTTTGTTCGAGCGGCCGGTACTGAAATTACAATTTGGACCAGGCGAAATTATTAATAATATTATACAAAAAGATCAACCAGGCAGTGGTCACAAGACGAAATTCAAAAAAGAGATTGTCATAGAGACAAAATTCCACAATAATGGGACCGTTGTGCTGTGCAGACAGAAGATATGACTACTCATTATTTCTGATCAGAGCCCGCTTTTATTCTCGGCAACAGCGAACAGCCGGCAAGATGGATACACAGGGTCTGATCCTGAGGAGGATGTTTTGACGAAGAACACTCCCCTGGAACAAAATGCGGAAAAGGTTGGTTCGGTACTGGTAGTTGGCTCCGGCGTCGGAGGGATGCAGGCCTCGCTGGACATGGCTGACAGCGGCCTGATGGTTCATATGATAGGTGAGGAACCATCCATCGGCGGTACCATGGCCCGACTCGACAAAACATTTCCCACCGGTGACTGTGCGATGTGCATGATTTCCCCCCGCATGGTCGAATCGAGCCGCCATCCCAACATTAAAATGTACACCCAGACCAGTGTTGTATCGGTTGATGGTGAGGAAGGCAATTTCACCGTCAAGCTCGTAGAGAAGGCCCGCTACGTCGATCCGGACCGCTGCACCGGTTGTGGTGCCTGCGAGCCCGCCTGTCCTACCAGGGTTCCCAACGTTTTCAATCAGGGGCTTGACAACAGGAAAGCCATCTACGCACTCTTTCCCCAGGCGGTTCCCAATACCAGGGCCATCGATCCTGAGCGCTGTCTCTATCTGACCAAAAACGTCTGCCGCAAGTGTGAAAAGGTCTGCGATGCTGTGGCAATCAATTTCGAAGACACCGATAAACATTATGAGCTGAAGGTGGGCTCAATCATCCTGACCCCGGGGCTGAAGACCTATGACCCGGCAATTCGCCAGGAATTCGGTTACGGCAGACATAAAAATGTCGTCACCGCCCTTCAGTTCGAACGTTTACTCTCGGCTTCGGGACCTTGCGGAGGTGAAGTGGCGCGTCCTTCGGACGAGGCTCATCCCAAAAAACTAGCCTGGATCCAGTGTGTCGGATCTCGCAACAGCCACAATGCCAATGCCTGGTGTTCTTCGGTCTGTTGTATGTATGCGGCAAAGCAGGCCATCATTGCCAAAGAGCACGACGACGAGGTGCAGGGTACGATTTTTTACATGGAACTTCGTGCCTTTGGCAAAGATTTCGACAAATACATCGATAAGGCCAAAAACGAAAGTGGGACTATCTATCGGCGGGCAATGGTGTCCGAGGTTGTTGAAGATCCCGAGACCGGAAATCTGACAATTCATTATATCGATGATGAGGGCAAGCGGATCAACGAAGATTTCGACATGGTCATTCTGTCCATGGGATTTGAGCCCAGAGATGAAGCCCTGGCCTTTGCCGAGACCTTCGGTATAGAAGCCGACGAATATGGATTTGCCAAGACCTCGAAATTGAATCCGGTTGAAACCAGCCGCAGAGGTATCTATGTGGCCGGTATTTATCAGGGCCCCAAGGATATACCTGAAACAGTTATTCAGGGCAGTGGTGCCGCAGCCGGAGCCATGTCGGTGCTCGGAGACCGCAGAGGTACTGAGGTGGAGGAAGTCGTACTACCGCCCGAACGAGACATCACTGAAGAGGATCCCCAAATAGGGGTATTTGTCTGTCACTGCGGGGTCAACATAGCCGGTACGGTAGATGTTCAGCAGGTGGCGGATGCGGCGGCCCAGGAGCAGGGGGTGGCCCATGCCGAGACCATTATGTACGCCTGTGCCCCGGACGGACAGGCCAAGGTCAAGGAACTGATTAAAGAAAAGGGACTGAATCGGGTAATCATTGCTTCCTGCACACCGCGAACACATTCCCCGCTGTTTCAAGATACGATCAGGGAAGTTGGGCTCAATAAGTTTTTGTTTGAGCTTGCTGACATTCGGGAACAGTGTTCCTGGGTGCACAAGGACGACAAAGCCGTGGCCACTGAGAAGGCCATTGATATCACCAACATGAACGTCGCCAAAGCCAGGCTGCTCGATCCGGTCAGCCAGAATTCGGTGGGCGTTAATCACACGGCGCTGGTGGTCGGCGGAGGTATTTCAGGAATGACGGCGACCCAGTCGCTGACCGAGCAGGGCTATCACGTCCACTTGGTGGAACGTGAAGGGTCACTGGGAGGACTTCTGAAACGGGTGCGCAGGAACTTGGAAGGTGATGATGTTAAGACCTTTTTAACCGAGACGGTTGAGAGGATTGAGAACAATCCGGCGGTGACCGTTCATCTGAATACCGTAGTGGCCAATACGGACGGCTTCATCGGCAATTTTATCACCAGCCTCGACAACGGGGAAAAGATAGAACACGGGGCCATCATGATCGCCACCGGTGGCAGCGAGTATGAGCCCAGCGAATACGGCTACAACGACTCGGAGCGTATCATTACACAACGCCAACTTGGAGACCAGATGGCCGAAACTGATCCGGCTCCAGGTGAGACTTATGTAATGATCCAGTGCGTTGGTTCTCGAGAGGAGCCGACCAACTACTGCTCCAGGATCTGCTGCCAGGATGCACTGAAAAACAGTATTGCCATTAAGGAGAAGAGTCCGGAGACCACCGTTATTATCCTCTATCGTGACATAAGGGCCTATGGCTTAAAGGAAGACTACTACAAGCAGGCTCGTGATCTTGGTGTCTTGTTCTTTCTCTTTACACCGGAAGAAAAACCTGTGGTCGATACCGAGGGAAATAAGCTGCGGATCAGTTTGCCTGGCAAGGTGCTTGGCAAAGAAATGGTCGTTGAGCCCGACTATGTCGTCTTGTCGACCGGCTTGCGGCCTCAGCCCGATGCCACAGAATTTGCCAAAAAATATAAGCTGACCTGCAACATCGACGACTATTTTCTCGAGGCCCATGTCAAACTGCGGCCGGTAGACTTCCCCAGCGAAGGCTTTTTCCTTGCCGGTCTGGCTCATGCGCCCAAAAATCTTGAGGAAACTCTCAGCCAGTCGCTGGCAGCTGCGGGTAGGGCCGGGGCACTTCTTTCCAAAGAAAAGCTGACCGTCTCAGGCATCATTTCCAAGCACGACCGGGATATCTGTATGTCCTGCCTGGCCTGTTTCAGAGCTTGTCCGTTCGGCTCGCCCTTCATCGACGAAGATGGCATGGTGAGTCACAACGAGGTCAAGTGCACGGGTTGCGGCATCTGTGCCGGTGTTTGCCCGGCCAAGGCGTTCCAGGTCAACTTTTTCAGAGATGACCAGATAACCGCGATGATCGATTCGGTGACTGAAATCAACTAAAGATCCAGGAGGAATTGAATGGCACCCGGTGAAGAAAAAGAGGTAGCACCAAATCCTGAAAAGGTCACGGGCGAGGCTCCGTCTGACTGGAAGGCCAATATCATCGCCTTCGCCTGCCACTACTGTGCGTTTGCAGCGGCAGACCTGGCCGGTGTCATGCGGCTCTCATATTCCCCGAGCGTTAAAGTCATCAGGCTTCCCTGCACCGGAAAGCTTGATCAGATTTATGTGATGAGGGCTTTTGAGCGAGGCATCGACGGTGTTTTCGTGGCTGGCTGACTCCCCGGTCAATGTCATTTCCTGGAAGGAAATACCAACGCCGCCAAACGAGTCGAACAGTTGAAAAGACACCTGCTTACCGTCGGAGTGAATCCGGAGCGGCTGCACTTCTTCAACCTTTCTGCCGCCCAGGGACCTCGGTGGGCAGAGATCTGCAGTGAATTTTCAGAGAAGATAACCGAACTGGGACCGTCTCCGGTCTGGATGGCACTGAAGAAAAAGAAAGGTGGTGCTCAACCGCAGGAAGACCTTTCCAAAGTTGTCGAAAAATAGGGTAATTTGCTGTTTATACTGATAAAGGAGCATAGGCTATGATCGTTGGGGAACAGAAACCATTTGAAGAAGTCTGGGAAATGGTCAAAGACCATAAGCAGTTGACCGTCTTCGGTTGCAACACCTGTGTCGCTGTCTGCCACCAGGGCGGCAATAAGGAAGCCGGCATTCTTGCAGCCCAACTCAGGATGAGAGCCAGTCAGGATGATGTCGATATCGACATCGTCGACAGCGGCATCGAGCGGCAGTGTGAGCACGAGTTTTTTGAAAAGACCGAGGACTTAGTCCAGGAATCGGAAGCGGTTCTCAGTCTGGCCTGCGGTATTGGTGTTCAGTTCATGGCAGGCAAATATCCGTCGACGCCGATTTATCCGGCCCTGAATACGACTTTTCTGGGTGATGTTCCGGAAACCGGGTTGTTCACCGAAAAATGTCAGGCCTGCGGTGATTGTGTGCTGGGCGTGACCGGTGGTATCTGCCCGGTGAGCCGATGTGCCAAACGACTGTTCAACGGACCGTGTGGAGGCTCTACCACCGGCAAATGTGAAATTTCCAAAGAGACAGAATGTGCCTGGCAGCTTGTGGTAGATAGACTCGAGGCTTTGGGATGCCTGGATAGCTATGAAAAATTAATGCCCCTCAAAGACTGGTCTAAAGACCGCTCCGGCGGACCTCGCTCATTTAAACTGGAGGATTTCTAATGGCAGAGACAGTTACAGGCAGCAAGCTCGAGAGAATTCTGAAGAGCGGCCACCAGGCTGTTACCAGTGAATGCGGTCCACCACGCTCCAGCGATCCGGCTCATATCAAAGAGAAAGGTGACTTGATCAAGGATCACGTCGATTCGATCAATGTCACGGACAATCAGACTTCGGTTACCAGACTCTGCAGTCTGGCAGCCTGCATTCATCTGAAAGGCATGGGACTCGATCCAGTGCTGCAGATGGTGGTTCGAGACCGGAATCGAATCGCGCTGCAGAGTGACATCCTCGGTGCCGCATCATTCGGGATAAACAATATCCTATGTCTGTCTGGCGACCATCAGAGCTTTGGTGACAGCCCTCAAGCCTCGAACGTCTTTGATCTTGATTCAATGCAGCTTGTACAGACAGTCAGATATATGCGCGATGAGGGCAAATTCATTAGCGGCGATGAAATCAAGGTTCCCCCGAGCATGTTTGTCGGCGCTGCCGCCAACCCCTTTGGCGATCCCTTTAAGATCAGGGTACCGCGGCTGGCCAAAAAAATTGCCTCAGGGGCGGAATTCATCCAGACCCAGTGCATCTACAATCTTGATAAATTTGAAAAGTGGATGGAGGGCGTCAGAGCTCGGGGCCTGCAGGAAGAAGTGTATATCCTGGCTGGCATCACTCCTCTGCGTTCGGTGGGTATGGCCCGTTACCTGCAGAAAAATGTTCCCGGCATGGATGTTCCAGACGAGCTGATCGAGCGCATGAAAGGCGTTGACAAGAAAAAACAAGCCGACGAAGGAATCACCATTGCTGTCGAGTCGATTCAGCGTTTAAAAGAGGTTGAGGGAGTCGCAGGTTTCCATGTGATGGCCATCGAATGGGAAGAAAAAGTACCTGAGATCGTTGAGCGCTCAGGACTTTATCCGAGGCCGGAGATAGATTGAAAACTCTATCTGGACAGGTTTAGACCACTCGCTGTCCGGTTGACAAAAAAAAAGGAGGGGAGCATGGCTCTCCTCCTTTTTTGTTCTGGGTAGGATTTGACTCAGTTGGTGACTGCCTGCTCCTGGGCTTCGCCGCAGGTCTCGCAAATACCGGAAAATTCAATGTGATGGCCAACCACCTGGTAATCGCTGGAATCTGAAGCCAGTTGATCGAGGTGGGGCATGGCTGTCAGCTCGATATCATCCACTTTGCCGCAGCAGGTGCAGCGGATATGATAGTGGAGATGGGTGGTAGCATCGAAGCGCTTCTGTGAGCCGCCAACTTCAAGTTTCAAAATCATTCCATTGTCCGCCATTAATTCCAGGTTGCGATAAACAGTGCCGAGTCCGATCCTGGGCAAACGTTTACGCACCATGTCATAGACTTCATTGGCGGTCGGGTGGGTCTTTACTTTTGCCAGTTCTTCGAGAATTACCTGGCGCTGCGGTGTCAGCCTGATGTCACTGTGAGATTGCATACGGATGTCTGTGGTTTTTAAAATTATTGAATGATAATGTGTATCATTACCATCTTATCGCAACGGACTATTTTTACAACCCCCCAATGTCAGATTAAGTGAGATCACTCACGTTCGGTGAATCATCTCCTTTGGTGGATTCAGGGATTGAGGCAGGGATTGTAATAACCGAAACGCAGCGATGGAAACCTCTGTTTGACTTCTCGCAACCAATCCCGGATGGTGTAGGCTGGCAGGGCGGTTGTCGAACCGATCTCGCGGAGGTACCATTCTGGATCGATATTGAGGTTGCGGAGTTGGATAAAATCGGGACCGGTCTCTTCTATAAGTTTCAGGAACGCCGCAGTCTCCTCCACCGAGTCGGTGAAGCCGGGTAGGATAAAGTAGTTCAAAGAGACGAAGCCGCCGCCACGTTTCATAACCTTTATCGACTCTACGACATCTGAAAAGCTATAATTTCGCGGCCGATAATAGTTGTGGTAGTGGGTTTCGCGGGCAGAATTGAGACTTACCCGGATTGAATCGAGCCCAGCCTCGCGCAGCCGCGTTATCGCGGCGGGGATGCTGGCATTGGTGTTACAGTTGATCGTGCCTCTGTCGGTACATTTTCTCATCTCTTTTATGGAGCTTTCCATCAGCTCCGCCTGGAGCAGCGGTTCTCCTTCACATCCCTGGCCAAAGCTGACCACCGGACGCTCAGCACTGCTCAGGTGGGCGCTGCCCACCTCGACGATTTCCTTGACCGAAGGGGTGAATTGCAGCCGTTCCTGAGTGGCGGGGCAGCATTCGGAGGGTTGAAGCGAAATACAGCCGAGGCAACGGGCGTTGCAATTAGGTGAGGTGGGAAGCGGTGCCTCCCAGCGACCGAGAAAATAGTTTCGTGCGGCCGGGCATCGGTAGGTCAGACAACAGGTGCCGAGATGCTGGATTAATCTGTTTTCTTGATGCTGCTGCAGTTTCTGGTTTGTGTTTCGATCGATTCTGCGCTGATCAAACTGAGTAAAATCCTGCCGGCAATCCTCGTCGCTTCGAAATCCCGCAGCCCAGAATTTTCCATCATACCAGCCGACAGCAGTGTAGGCAAAGAGCGGCAGCAACGGTGCCTTTTCTTCAGTCTGGTAGGCCGCTGTCAGGGTCGAAGTGTGAGCCGGAGCCATAAAGGCGGCGACCCCGTAGATTTTCCGTCCGGGATAGCGAGGGTCTTCTTCAAGAAGAAGGGGGTCACCGCTGACCGGATCTAGGCCCACCGGCAGACGTTTAGGAAGGGTGAAAAAATCACTGCCCTGAGGCAGTTCGATGAGATCTTCCAGATTTGGCTTGAGATAACGGCCGTGGGCCATGCCGGCCATATCCAGATTGGGAAAATCGTGGATTTTCCCCGACTCGTCACAATAGACAAGAGAGGGAAGCGAATCGGGATGGAGCACCTACCTCGGCCTGAGTACTTTGGTTATCGAATCTATAGCCCGGTAAATATCGATATCCTCACCGAAGACGTCCTGAATATCAGGGTTTTCGATAAGATCTTCAATGATGTACTGGGTGAAGTAGAGAGTAACGATATTGGGATCCTGCACCAGGGTACGCACCGGGGCAAGCTTCATCTGTAGATCGAAATCCTCCAGCATATGCAGGGATTTGAACTGAGTTTCCAGAGCTGCGCGTATAGATTCCACCGACGTGGTTTCGATAATGTTTCTGTCAAGCAGTCGTTGACAAAGTTTGGTTGCCAGCGGTTCAGCATGGTCTCTGGCCAGCATGAACATTTTTCTGCGTTCCTGTTCCCGCTTTCTGTCAATTGCTCGAACCGCTTTATCGGTGGCACGGTTTGGGTTGACATGTATTTTGGCCATATGACTCTCCTGATTAAGCCGTGATCTAAGGATCGGCTCAATTATTCTCTAATAAAGTTCTAAGCCATGCAAAACTGCCGCTGTGCTCAATGATGCGAGACGTATGTAAGCTAGATAGCTGGCAACATCATGCATGGCGCTGTTTTTCGCCACTCACTTTATACCGAAATAGTAAATATCACTAGGATAAAGTACAGTGATTTTTTTAAGTTTCCTGGCGATGAGTGAAGAATTCAGTCGTTTGGGCTGGACAGGTTCTCATATTCCCCGGGTAGAACATGTAGGAAATGATCGACAGGCTCTGTCTGACAAAATAACAGATCATGATCTGCATCGCAGGATGGCCTGGGGTAGTGATCAGCTCTGAGCTGAATTATTATCCCGGAGGCAAAATAGTTCTTGTATTTGGGGCCATTTTTTCTATATTTGAGCAGTTAAGAGCAGTACGATTCTTGTCGTTTCTGTTGACTGAAACAGAGCTGTCATCGGCACAGGTTTATGCCATTATTTCTTTTTTATAACAGGAGGTTGTAATTATGTTGAACAGAATCCAGGTTCCCTTGCAGATGTTAATGATCTTGAGCCTTGTTTTCATCTCAGGCTGTGCCAAGGACAAGGTCAGCGATGAGGAGATGAAACCGTCTACCGATAAAGCTGCAATGGGGAAGGAAGAATCGCTGGAGTCAAAACCGATTGGCATTTCCGAAGGCCGGACCTCTGAGGGTATGCTGCCCGTCTACTTCGATTTCGATTCATCCGATATTCGTACGGATCAGGTATCCAGAATCGAAGCGAATGCCGATTTTCTGAGTAGCCAGGCCGATACCAACATTCGCATCGAAGGTAATTGCGACCCCCGCGGCACCAGTGAGTACAATATGGCTCTGGGCGAACGCCGGGCTTTGGGCGCAAAAAAATATCTGGTCAATCTGGGTATCAGTGATTCCAGGCTGAGCACCATCAGTTTTGGCGAAGAAAGGTTGCTCATGCACGGTCATGACGAGCTCTCCTGGGCACAAAATCGTCGGGCTGACTTCGTCATTGTCGAATAAATATATCCAAATCAATCATAGTTGAATTCACAGCGGGCCCTCAGGGCCCGCTTGTTATTTGCATGGAGCCGTCATGTTTAAAAAATCGCTTGCTGTAGGAATTGTCTCCCTTTGCCTGTGCGTTTCGCTGGTCTCCTTCGATTCCGCGGTCGCTGCCGATATGAAAATTGGTGTCATGAATGTCCAGAAAGTCCTGGTCAATTCGGTTTCAGGCAAGGCTGCCAAGGAAATATTTGATCAAAAGATGCAGGATCTGCAGTCCAAGTTCAAGGCTGAAGAACAGGAACTGGTAGACATGCAGGGTGAGATCGAGAAGAAGAGTTCGGCCTGGAGTGAAGAAACCAAACAGGTAAAAGTCAGAGAATTTCAGAAGAAGCGGCGCGAACTGCAGGAAAAATCAGATGATGCCCGGTTTGAATTGAAAACACTTCAGGACAAGGAACTGGCCCCCATTCTAAAAGCACTTGAAGGTGTGGTGGAGGGTTTTGGCAAAAAGAATGGCTACACCCTTATTCTCGATTCCAAGGGCGGCGTTATTTTTTACAGTGAAGCGGTGGACATCACCGATCAGCTTGTAAAGGAACTCGATGCGGCAATGGCTGCCAATTAGCACGCAGCTGTGAAGAGCTGAGGGCGATGCCGGGCTGATGCCCGGACATCGTCCTTTTCTTTTTATAGGCAAAACAATTATTGGGCAGACCCTACAAAAGCAGGGAGCAACAGGATGGCATTGAAAAGCATGACCGGCTATGGTCGGGCCGAGGTTGAGAATCTGGGGCGGATCTGGACCGTCGAGGTCAAAAGCGTCAACAACCGATTTCTGGATGCCAAGATTAAATTGCCACGCAACTATGCTGCCCTAGAAGATCTGATCAGAAAGAAGATCAGCGGCTACAACCAGCGCGGGCGGGTCGATCTCATAATTTCCGTTTCGGGGGATTTCTCCGATCTGGTCAAAATCGGAATCGATATAAATCTGGCCAGGACCTATAGGGATCGGTTGGACGAGCTGGCAAGTGAATTGGGAATCAAGAGTCAGACTGAACTGTCCATGCTGATCAATCTACCCGATGTGGTGACCAGGGAGCAGCAGCCGGAAGATCTTGAAGAGATATGGCCGCTGTTGGAAACTGCTATAGCTGATGCCTTTGGTCAGTGCCTGGATATGCGCATTCGTGAAGGAGAGGTTTTAGCTGTCGACCTTGGCGAACGCCTTAATGTGTTTTCTGAGGTGCTTGATTCCATAGAGCAGTCGATTCCAGCCATTATTTCTGACCGTGAAAGTGTCCTGCGTGAGCGACTCGAAAAACTACTGGGCACCATTGACCTGGATCCGGCCAGACTGGCCCAAGAGGTGGCCATCCTGGTTGACAAATCAGACGTTACCGAAGAAATGGTCAGGCTGCGCAGCCATATCGACCAATTGGCTGATCTACTGAAAAGTTCTGCACCGGTGGGGCGTAAGCTCGATTTTCTTATCCAGGAGTTTCTGCGTGAGGTCAACACCATTGGTTCGAAAATCAATGATGCTGAGACTGCTCATAAAACAGTAACCCTGAAAAGCGAGCTTGAAAAAATGCGCGAACAGGTTCAGAATATCGAGTAGGAAACGAATTCGAACTCAGACACTAGGGCTAAGATGCAGTTACTCAATATAGGTTACGGCAACACCGTTATGGTGGAACGAGTGGTAGCCGTGATCAATACAGGCTCGGCGCCGGCCAGAAAGCTCAAGGAGCTGGCCAAAAATTCCCAGCGGCTCATAGATGTGACTGAAGGGAGACGAACCAGATCGATCATTGTCACCGATTCGAATCATGTCATTCTCTCCTCCGTGCAGTCTGACACCATAGGTCAGCGACTGACGGCACTTCAGGAAGGGTATCATCTTGCAGAACACAGAGAAGGTGTGAGAGAGGAGGAGAGATAGTACACGTGGGCGGTAATCTTATCATTGTTTCCGCTCCTTCGGGAACCGGAAAAACGTCTATTCTGAAACAGGTCATTGGTCAGCTGGAGCGACTAGAATTTTCAGTTTCCCATACTACCCGAGCGGCCCGCAGGGGGGAGCAGGAGGGGAGAGACTACTATTTTGTTAGTCATCTTGAATTCGAGCAGATGATCGATGACGGTGCGTTCCTGGAGTGGGCCAGGGTGCATGAAAACTATTATGGAACTGCGGCCGCCCCGATTGCCGATAAGCTGCGCGATGGTATTGATGTGATTCTCGACATCGATGTACAGGGTGCCGAGATAATCAGGCAGAACGCTCAGATGGCTTATGTTGATATCTTCATTGCGCCACCTGACGCAATCGAGCTGGAAACTCGATTGCGCCAGCGAGGCACCGAGGATGAACAATCCATCGCCACCCGCCTGGCCAACAGTGTCGAGGAGATGCTGCAGAGTTCGAAGTATCGCTACCTGGTGGTTAACGACCGGCTTGAAGAGGCAGTGACAATGCTCTGTTCCATCATCTATGCTGCCCGGGCCGAAGGCAGAAGAGGTTTGAACGGTAAACCCAATGGGGAGACTCACTGATCTATGGGACGCAGTAAAAATAGTCCCGCCAGCCGGGAGCACAGGATCCGCTACAGTGAAGATCTTATCTGGGGTATCCATCCCGTACTTGAAGTTCTTCATACCCAGCCGGAAAGGGTGGTCGAGCTATGCGTCCAGAAAGAAAAACAGAGCAGGGGACTGCAGGAGATTATCGACACAGCCCGTAGCCACAAGATCAAGTGCCTGTTTATTGACCGGATAAAAATTACCGAAAGCCCCGAGCCGCTGAATCATCAAGGCATTGTCGCAAAGTGTGCACCGGTGCCGCTGCTGCCTTTCGAAGATCTGCTGGAATTTTTCCAGCAAGCATCTCAAAAGGGAGAAAATCCTCGCCTCATGGCCTGTGACTCCATCCAGGACCCACACAATCTGGGAGCGATCATCCGCTCGGCTCATGCGGCCGGGGTCACCCACTTGATTCTGACCCGTGACCGTTCGGCACCCCTGGCCGGCACCGCCGCCAAAGCGTCGGCGGGAGCAATCGCCAAAGTGCATATCAGCCAGGTAACCAATCTGGCCGAAGCCTTGAAAAAAGTGAAGGAGGCAGGGGGCTGGATTTTCGGGGCGGTCAAGGACGAGCAGGCCAGGTCGATCTATCGGACCGATTTCAATATCCCTGCCTGTCTTGTCGTTGGCAATGAGGGGAGCGGCTTACGCCCGCTGGTCAAGCGCCATTGCGACGTGCTTGTTTCGATACCGATGGCCGGTGAGATCGATAGTCTGAACAGCTCTGTGGCCGCGGCAGTAATCCTGTTTGAGATGCTGCGACAGTCGTTGCCCTGAAAAGCAGCTATTTCTATTCCTTCTCTTCCAGTTTGGCTTTCAATAATGCCCCAAAGCTGCCCATCGCGTCTTTGGCTGTCTCTTTCTTCGGGCCCTCCCGGTTTGATCGGTAGTCTTTAAACTCACGGCGCTCCTTTTCCTCCTCGTCTTCGATCGAGACGTAATCGGAGGGGACAAGACTTATGCGCTTCTCAGCGGGATCAATGGCTTCGATGAGTACCTCAAGGTTTTGCCCGGCCTCGACCACCTCTTTGGGATGGTTTATCCTTCTTCCACCACCGAGTTTGGAAATGTGAACGAGCCCGTCAACGCCGGGAGCCAGGGTGACAAAGGCGCCAAATTGGGCGAGCCTGGCGATGGTACCGACATAGGCTTTGCCTTCCGAGAGATTCTTTACCGTTGCTTCCCATGGATCTTCCAGTGTTTGCTTAATGGAGAGGCTGATCCGATCATTCTCCCAATCAAGTCCCTTAACCACTGCCTGGACCTGCTGGCCGACTGAATAGGTTTCTTCGAGGTTGTCAACCCGGCTCCAGCCGACCTCGGAAATCGGTACCAGTCCATCGATTCCACCAATATCGACAAAGAGGCCGAAAGTCCTGATGGCCGAGACTGTACCTTCGATGCTTTGTCCCTCCTCCAGCACTTCCTGGAGTTCCTCCTTTTTCAACTGCCGCTCTTCCTCCTGCAGCAGTCTGGCCGAAAGGACGATATTTCTGCCGCCCGCCTCGAATTTGGTAATAAGAAAACTCATGTGGGTTTCAAGGTAGGTTTCTGCAGCATTTTCCACACGCCGCAAACCCATCTGGGAAAAGGGACAAAAACCCCTGACATTGCCCGAGAGAGTTATTTCGAAACCGCCCTTGATCTCAGCCTTGACAAAGCCTTGGACCGGGACGGAGCTGTGGTAGGCTTCTTCGAGGTGGGCACTGCTGGCCCCTGAGCCGAGCTTGGCAGTGAATATCTGCCCGCCGGCTCCTGACTTAAGGCAGTAGACCTCTACCTGGTCGCCGGGTGAAAGCGATAATTCTCCATTTTCGTCGATGAATTCTGAAGCCTCAACAATTCCTTCACTTTTGGTTCCCACATCAAGGAAAACGGTTTCTTTGTCAATACCTACCACTGTGGCTTTGATTTTCTGGCCTGGAGATAGTTTTTTCAGGGTCTTTTCTTCACTCTGACTAAAGAGTGCTTCGAAGCTGTCACTATCGTGTTCCATCTGAGATCCTATGAGTCTTTGGTGATGAGTGTTGGCGGGATGGCTTATACCATGCCCTCATTGTCTGATTATCTCGGTTTCTTCAGGCGGGATGAAGGTAAATCTTTCGCCAAGATCCTGCCGGTCGGATACATCGAGTGGATTGATGCTGATGTTCGACAAATTGATGGTGGTTCTGGTATCGAAGTGATCGAGCAGTTCAATTCTCCTGATTATCGAATCGTCACTGATCCATAGGTGAATGTTCTGAATCTGCGAATTTTTATCCAGAGGTTCCAGCCTCAAGGTCTGCATTTCGGGCAGTTCTTCAGAAGATGGTTCGGAGGATATATCGGTTTCCAGATAAGGGGGCAAAATGGTAAAGTGTTTGTCCAGCGGTTCCGAGGCTGCAAAGAAGGAAAAAAGGATATCTGTCTGGGCTTCATCAACCTCGGAGATGATCATCTGATTGAGTTTTTCGAAATACATCGATATCGTAGTACCATCGCTGATCACCACCTGGGGATCAGGTGTCAGATAGTTCCAGCGCATCAGCGGTTTATCAACCGTTCTCGCATAGAGGCCGTTTCCTTTGCCGGACTTGGGACGGCCAGTCATCGGGCCGCTGGTGGTCTGGGAAAACGAAAAACTGATGCTGTCGACGGAGGCGTAGGTATCCTGCAGCCTCTTGGCCAGTATTTCCGGGCTCTCCGCCCAGGCATCAGCATCTGCCACCAGAATGACAAGGATGATGAAAAATGTCCCCCAAAAGGAGCGGCACCGGTTTGTGGATGATTTCATAGTTATATGTGGGTGGATGCGAGAATAATTTAGCTGGTGATCTATACCAGAAACTCTAATGAACAACAAGCAACCTCAGGCGCCGGTTGCCGTCTACTCTTCTGAGAAGGTGAAAAGTTCGGTGGGTAGAAAACACGCAGCGCTTTGGTATTATGGATAAAAATTACCCTCATCTCAACCTGTAACCTCCTGGTCGAGAGACGCGGGGTGAAAAAAATATCAATCGGTTTTAATATGTTATTGCTACATAATAGAGACCGGCTCGAAATGTGCAAGTCCTAGGCGACAGGATTTGACCAACAGCATATAGATCACCAAGGACAACAAATGAAAGAAAAAGATCAATGGCTTGTCGACTGATCCAGGTAAGTGCTTTAGCGCTAGTATTCCT
>JBPCUV010000019.1:0-5208 GCA_051010975.1 Desulfocapsaceae bacterium | reverse complement strand
AAGAGCAGTACAAATTGGATTTGTCCGGTGGGATGGAAAATGCTATTCTTGCCGATTTTTATGATTTATTCAGGGATACTCGTGAAGAATGGCCGGTATCTACCGAAGTCGGTGCCTGGGGCGGTGCAAAATTTGTTCGCATGTTGAATCGCCATATAAATCGAAAAGTCCAGTATCCGGATGAGCCACCAGCAACTGGTATACCATATGAAGGTATTGAAAATTTACGTCCGGAATCCAAGGCAGCGGTGGAGGAGTTCCTCTACATGATGAAAACGACAGAGATGTAGTCAGCTGAGAAAATGAGAATTTTAGAGATGTTAGAATGTCCCTTCATTCTGAAAATTCTGACTAATTACTGGGCAAATAAATGATCGGAGATATTCTTTTCTACGTGCCACTCATAATCTCAATTGGTTTTGGGCTTCTTTACTTTCGAGATCTGGGTGATGTTTCGCAGATGGTCATACGGGTCAAGCGAAAGGATATGCATCGTTTTATCCGCAACGAATATCATCTGATTGGTGCTGGGCTCGGCTGTTTTGTCATAACGGCTTTGGCTTACTTTATTTTTGATGGCGGTGTCAGCTGGCTGTTTTGGGTCTCTTTGGCATTGATCGCTTTTTTGTATGGTTTCCCTTGGGTTTGGGTGCACGTAGCTCTGAGGAATCAGAAGAAATCCGCCACCTACTATCCAATTGAAGAAGCATGGGAGTGGGTCAATCCATCAAGCGGCGTGGTAGTGATCGAAAAGGGTGGTGTTGCCAGAGCGCATCCCGATAACCACATTATGCGACCGCATCTGGCGGGAAACGAAGAGGGCCTCAACGGTGAAAATGTTGTGATGACCTATTGTGCCTTGTCCAACCTCGGAACAGGTTATGTCCCTGAGATCGAGGGAGAAGAAGTGGAGCTAGAGGTCGTTGCGCAGCATGGAAATAACCTGATTCTGCGTGACAACAGAACTGGCGAACCCATACAGCAGATATATGGTCATAGGGAAAAGGACGGAGAAAATAGTCCGGGCATGGCGAACTGGCCGACATTTCGTATGAGCTTTCGAGGGTTTGTAAAGGCGTATCCGGAGGGGACAGTTTTTTTGAATAAGCCGTCGAAGAACCTCCTGCTCCGCCTTTTCGACATGGCTGTGGATGTAGGATATGTCCCTGGAATCATCAGGCAGCACAATGAAGCCAAACCGCTCATGGACAACATGACACGTGTAGATGACCGATTGCATAACAAGACATACATTTGGGGTGTGAATATCGGCAGAGATGCGGTTTGCTACACGGACGACTTCGTCATTGAAAAGGGTGGGCTGATCAACGCCACCATCGGTGGACGAGATATTGTGGTAACCTACGACCCGATTTATGAAAGTATTGGTGTCTGGTACAATGACAGCGGTGTACCTATTTCTGAGATTGATTTTTTCGGCAAGTCTGACCAGGGGCAACTACAGCGTGTGGAAACCCTCAAACCCGGCATGTTTTGGCACGCATGGGCGGAGTTCTATCCACACACCGACATCAACCGCGTAGGAAAAGCTCAGGGTTAGCGTTGGTGTCGTTCAAAAGACACCAACTGGATATAGATTTTTCCTGTTTCTTTTCGATCTGACCCGTGAACGTCATCCGCTCAACATAAATCGAAGATGTGCGCTGGAAATCTCTGCTATTTAGGCGGCGGATGAGTTGAAGGTTCATCCTGATATGTTATTTCCTCAAATTTACAAAAGGGTTGAACACTGCCGCTGGAAACCACTCGTTTTGCCCAATTTTCCTAATTCTCAGATAATCGGAAGCAATCTTCACATAACAGACTGCGAAAGTAGATGAACTTCTAAATCAAAGATCTTTGATTCAATCCACTGTCGTACCAATATCCCCATATCTTTTTTCCTAAATCCAGAAGATACCATACTGATATTCTTTGCATATCTTGCTCCCTGACCGTCTAGGTAATTGTGTTTCCCAACTCAATTCTCGTTTAAAACCAGCGAATGATTCTTCTGTAAATTTGATCTAGGTCAAAAGAAAAAATGATGTATGTGCTATTCTGGAGTATATACAGAGTGGTACTTCTTTAAAAATAAACAAAAGAGAGACCATGCCCATTTTCAGCTACCTCGCCATGCCCAGAGAAGGCGCTCGGGAAGATTTGTGCGCCGAACTCTCCAGTCTCAAATATTGCCAAATCATACCGGCTGAGAATAAAGAAATCGTCGTTCTTTTGACCGATACGCCGGACGAAGATATAGAGCGTTCACTACAGGAAAAGCTCAAAAACCTCACTTCACTTCAATCCTTGAGTCTAGCCTTCGGCTATGATGAACAAGACTGACAAGGGGAGCACAGACCATGAGACTCGACAGAAGACAATTCATTAAACAGGCCGCGATCAGCAGTGCGTTTGCATCAGCCGGAGCCCTTTTCCCGGGAATCAGTTTCGGTGATTGGAGCAAGCTGGCTCAGAACAGCGGCATCATTTCATGGCAGAAGTCCCCCTGCCGCTTCTGCGGCACCGGCTGCGGAGTATTGGTCGGGGTCAGTGACGGTAGAGCCGTGGCGGTGAAGGGTGATCCGAGTTGCAGTGTCAATAAGGGACTCTGCTGCATGAAGGGTTACCACTCTGTGCAGGCGCTCTACGGCAAGGACCGCCTAACCAAAGCGATGGTTAGAAAAAATGGTTCTCTGGTTGAGGTTCCCATCCAGGAGGCACTTGATCTGATCGCTCAGAAACTACAGGAAACTAAGGACAAACACGGCAAAGATTCGGTGGCCATGTACGGATCGGGACAATGGACCATTCCCGACGGCTATGTTGCCTCTAAATTGTTCAAGGGCTGCCTGGGTACCAACAACGTCGAAGCCAATGCCCGTCTCTGCATGGCCAGTGCGGTCACCGGTTTCATGACATCCTTTGGGCTCGACGAACCGATGGGCTGCTATGAGGACATCGATCATGCCAACGTCTTCGTTACCTGGGGAAACAACATGGCCGAAATGCACCCGGTGCTCTTCTCGCGTATGCTGACCCAGAGGAAACGAAGGGTTGACGTCAAGATCATCGATTTTGCCACCCGCTATACCCGCACCAGCCAGGCGGCCGACAAGACAATAATTTTCAAACCCCAAACCGATCTGGCCGTGGCCAACGCCATCTGCTATGAGATCATTAAAAATGACTGGGTAAACTCTAATTTCGTCAACGAGCATGTCTCCTTTCACAAGGGAAAGACCGATATCGGCTACGGCACCGAAGATCACTTCGCCTTCAAAGACAAGGCTGAGCCAATGAGTTTCGACGATTTCAAAGTCTTTCTTGAAGATTATACACCCGAGAAAGTCGAAAAAATTTCTGGTGTGCCGGCCAAAGACATCAAGTACCTGGCCAGCCTCTATGGTGATCCGTCCGTTAAGATGACCTCTTTCTGGTGCATGGGGATGAACCAGCACACCAGGGGAACCTGGATCAACAATTTGGTCTACAACATCCATCTCCTGGTCGGCAAGATTTCCACCCCGGGCAACAGTCCATTCTCGCTGACCGGCCAGCCAAGCGCCTGCGGTACCGTCCGCGAGGTGGGTACGCTGACCCATAAGCTGCCGCACGGAGTGGTGATGAATGAGCAGGCCCGGGAGATGGCCGCCGAAATCTGGGATGTGCCGGTGGAGAATATCGACCCGAAGCCGTCTTATCACACAGTTGAGATGTTTAGAGCCCTGGACCGGGGTGACATCAAATTCATGTGGATCCAGGTGACCAACCCGATGGTCACCATGCCCAACCTCATAAGATACAGGGACGGTGCTCTCAAAGATGATCGTTTTGTAGTGGTTTCCGATGTCTATCCGACCCCCACCACCGACATTGCCGATGTCATTCTGCCGGCAGCGATGTGGATCGAACAGGAGGGAATGTATGGCAACTCCGAGCGCCGTACCCAGCATTTCGCCCAGATCGTCGATCCCCCGGGGGAGGCCATGTCCGATACCTGGCAAATCATCGAAGTTGCACGACGGCTCGGTTTTGAGAAGCAGTTCCCCTGGGACGAGAGTGACTATATCGAGAAAATCTGGGAAGAATACCGCCGTTTCCATGCCGGTCCCAAACATGAAATGGCGCCCTACTCGGTGCTTACCCAGCGTTCCGGGGTCCAATGGCCTTTTGTCAACGGCAAGGAAACCCGCTGGCGTTTCAATCCTAAATATGACCCGGCCTGCACCAACGGTAAGGAGTATGATTTCTACGGTAAGAAGGACAACCGGGCCTGGATCTGGGCGCGACCTTATGAACCTGCTGCCGAATCGCCGGACAGCGAATATAATTTCTGGCTCAACACCGGCAGGGTTCTCGAACACTGGCATACCGGTTCCATGACCCGCAGAGTACCGGTCCTGCATAATGCGGTGCCGTCGTCTTATGTGGAACTCCACCCCGAGGATGCGGCCCAACTGGGCGTCGTCAACGGCGAGAAGGTGAAAATCATCTCCCGGCGGGGTGAGATTACCATGCCTGCCCAGATCAACGGCAGGGGAGTCCCGGTGCGGGGAATGGTCTTCGTGCCCTTCTTTGATGAAAGCTACCTGATCAACGAGGTTACCCTGGACGCATTCTGCCCCATTTCCAAGCAGCCGGACTATAAAAAATGTGCGGTCAGACTGGAGAAAGCATAATGAACTGCCAACAACGCAAAAGCATGAGTGCAGTCTGCGCTGCGCTGCTCGGCTGCGCTGTTCTGCTGCTCATCTCAAAAAACCTGCGTGGAGAGTCCTCCGTTCCTGATAATTTCGACAACCAGGGTGCGAAGATTTTTGCCGCCCAGCAGGCTACGCCTCCGGCAAATCTAGAAGCGGACTCCGGTGGCCGTACACTTGCTCGTTTTTACAGCTTACGGCAATACCCCGGATCTCCGCCGGGGATACCCCACAAGGTGGATCTGAGCTTCAGCGGCAACGAAACGAACTGCCTGTCCTGCCACGGTAAAGGAGGCTACAGCGCCGAATTCGGTGCCTACGCCCCGGTTACACCCCACCCCGAGAACACGCTGTGCTACCAGTGTCATGCGCCCATTGTAACTGAGTCGCTGTTTGTCGAAACGCAGTGGAAATCAATCCAACCGCCCCGACTGGGGCAATCGTTTCTCAGCAGTTCCCCACCGCCTGTGCCCCACAGCCTGCAGTTACGGGAGAATTGTGTTGC
>JBPCUV010000018.1:0-5468 GCA_051010975.1 Desulfocapsaceae bacterium | reverse complement strand
ACGATGAGATCGCGGCCTGGGCGAAGGCTTCCATCAATGATGTACGACTGGATTTCAGTGATAATACTATCAGTATCGACGATCTGGACTGCGCCATCGAGTTTCCCGAGCTGCCCCGGCTGCAATCGAGTCCCAGTCAACGCTGTTCAGTAGGAACGATCGACGTCTCAACGCTTCACTTCAGCGATGCTTCTTTTACCTACCGCCTTGAAAATCCCCAATCGCTCTTCATTGAGAAAAGCAGGTTTAATTGGTGCGGCGGGACTTTGGAATCGGGCAGCCTGCGGTTATCCACGGAGACATCTGAGATCGACACCACCTTCTACTGCAGCCGTATCGGCCTGGCTGAGCTGCTCGAACAGTTTGGCTTCAAAGGCACCGAAGGTGAAGGCTCGCTGAATGGAAAGCTGCCGATAAGAATCTCCAGGGAGCGGATCGACTTCGAAGATGGATTTCTGTTTTCGACCCCGGGTACAGGTGGTATAGTGCGCTTCACCGACACCGACCTGCTGCGGCAGGGAGTGGGTGCAGTCAGTGAGGCAGGTTTTCTCAACTACACGCTGCAGGCGCTTGAAGATTTCACCTACAATTGGACGAAACTGAGTTTCGACAGCGCTGAAGACGACCTGCTGCTGACCCTGGAACTCGACGGCAAACCAAGCACTGCTCTGCCGTTTAAGTTCACTAGCAAAGGTATGCTCGTGGCGACGGACCAGGGGAAAGGACTGCAGTACCCAATCCGGCTGGATGTCAATTTTCGAGTACCTCTGGTTGATCTTTTTCAGGTCGGCCAATCAATTAATTCGATTTTGGAGAGTGGACAATGAAACTGCATCTACTGTCTCTTTTGTTATGTCTGGCACTACTGCTGGGGATAGGTGCGGCCTGCACTAAACATGAAGTGGATGTAAAACCTGTTGAAATAAAACCCATCCATATCACCATCGATGTCAACGTCAAAGTGGACCGTGCCCTGGATGATTTCTTCGGCGACATCGATGAGGCGGCCCAGAATGAATGATTTTGTTTATGACAATATTTGGAGGTTACGTATGTATAACCGGAAACTCTTCTTCGTTATCGCTATAGTACTGACGACTCTTTTGTGTGCCACCCTCAACGGGCAGGCAGCTTCGGTCAAGGACAGGATGCTGGCCAGGATTCCGGCAATCAACGCTCTCAAGGACAAGGGAACGGTCGGTGAGAATAATCAAGGCCTTCTTGCATTCCGCACCGGAGATAAATCTCAGCAAAAACTGATCAACGACGAGAACAAGGATCGCAAGAGCGTTTATGGGGCCATCGCAAAGAAGCAGAAGGTCGATGCCAGCCTAGTCGGTCAAAGAAGAGCCAAACAGATAAGCGCCAAGGGAAGCAAAGGGCACTGGTTCCAAAAACCTGACGGTAGCTGGTACAAAAAATAGCCCGGGATGTCCAGGTTGAAAGACAGGCTGTATCAGGTCGATACAGTCCCGGAGGATTTTGATTTCAATGAGCGCGTCGTCGAAGTTTTCGACGATATGCTGGATCGTTCAATTCCTTGTTATCAGAACGTGATCGGGGAAACGAGCCGACTCCTCGCCAGCCACCTGCATCCGGACGACACGGTATGTGACCTGGGCTGCGCCACCGGTACCACTCTTCTCTATTTTGCCAGGAAGCTGACCGACCAACGTCTCCGCTTCCTCGGCATCGACAGCTCTCCGGCAATGCTCACCAAAGCACGTCTTAAAGCCGAGTTTTATGTTGATAACGATGATGTCTCTTTCGAACAGGGGGACATCAGAGAGATCGAGCAGCCGGATACCGGCGCTTTCATCCTGAACTACACGCTACAGTTTATCAGGCCGGTACTGCGCCCCCCATTAATCAGACGCCTCTATGAGAATCTCCGACCCGGCGGCCTGCTTATCCTGAGTGAAAAAACAATATTAGAGGACAAGCGGCTCAATCGCACTTTCATCGACATCTATCATGATTTCAAACGTGAACAGGGCTATTCAGATCTGGAAATCGCCCGTAAGAGGGAAGCCCTGGAAAACATTCTGATCCCCTTTTCCGTAGAAGAAAACATCGAACTCCTTGATCAAGCCGGTTTTAGACCGGTCAGCACCTTTTTTCAATGGTTTAACTTCTCATCCTTCGTAGCTGTCAAACCAGGTTGAGCGACTCTTTTCAAATGCACTATCTCAACCACTTTGATTCGAATATCGATTATCGAGCCATCGCCGATGTTCATGAGCAACGTCAGCGCTGGGTCAACCAACCGAAAAAAGGATTCCTGAGGTATCGTACCCCCTATGAACAGCTCAACACCTTCCGGGCCGACCATACCGACTGTGGTTCCGACACGGTAACCATCGGCCTTGCCGAAGAGGTCGCAGCCAAAACCCAGCAGGATATCAAGGAGCAGCTCAGATGCTTCATGCCCTGGCGTAAAGGCCCATTTTCTATATTCGGAATTGACGTCGACGCCGAGTGGCGCAGCGAACGAAAATGGAACCGCCTGCAAGATCACCTCCCAGATCTCAGGGGAAAAATCGTTGCCGACATCGGCTGCAACAACGGTTACTACATGTTCCGAATGGCGCCCATGAGACCTCGGTTCGTACTCGGCTTCGAACCATCGGTGCAACATTACTATTGTTTCAAAGCTCTCAACGCCATGGCAGGATTTGAGAATCTTCATATTGATCTGCTTGGGGTCGAACACATTTCACTGTTTCCCCAGTCGTTCGACGTGATTTTTCTGATGGGTATTATCTATCACCGTATCTCACCCGTTGAGCTCCTCAAGGATATATTTGCGGCCCTCAAGCCGGGAGGAACGTTGCTGATTGAATCCCAGGCTATTCCCGGCCATGATCCGATTGCACTTTTTCCAGAACAAACCTATGCTAAAGTTCCCGGTACTTATTTTGTGCCCACCGGCAAGGCTCTTGAAAACTGGCTTCTGCGTGCCGGATTCAGCAAGGTCGAGCTGTTCTGCTCACACCCCATGAGTTCTGCAGAACAGCGAAGCACCGCGTGGATGGAATTCGAGTCATATCTTGACTATATCGACCCTGATGATGCCTCCAGGACAATCGAGGGCTATCCTGCCCCCTGGCGAATTTTTTTATCAGCGCTAAAACCATAAAAAATCGTCACTTCGCACCAATAGCGGTTGCCTTTCTACAGAGCTGTATTATTTGTTCGGGTTACCTACGATTTATCACCACCAACAATTTACTAGAGGAAGAAAATGGAAGCAGAGCAATGCACCTTGTACAGCGGCGGTCTCAAGGGCGCCGAAACTGTGTTCGGAGAAACGGCCGAGAAATTCTCGGTCAATGAAGTGATCCTTACTTTCGAAGGCCACAAACTTTCGCGAGAGAAAAACGTCAGGGTTCTCTCCAAGGAAGACCTCGAACGCGGCAATATCAGTATGGAACTGGCCTCCAAGATGTTGAATCGGACCTACTACGAAACAGACAAGATCCGTAAGGTTCTGCAGACCATTTTCCATTTGGTCAACAGCGGTTATCAGGTTTTCGTGATTGGTTCGATCCAGGAAGACGGCTCCGTAAAAGGCGGTACCGGCTGGGCTGTCCAACTCGCCAAGATGTTCAACCGTCCGCTGCATGTATTCGACCAGCCTTCAGGACAATGGTTTACCTGGAAGGAAGGTTGGCAGGAGGACTCTCCCCGAATCCAGTACGAGACCTTCGTCGGTTCCGGCACCAGATATTTAAATGACGGCGGTCGGGCCGCGATCGAAAAGTTGTTCGAAGACAGTTTCGCCTGAGAAGGCAACGCTGATCATAGATGCAGATATCTGAGGTCCTTGACGGGCAACTGATATCTGCACCCCCCTCTGATTGATCCTGGAAAGGGTGGCCCTTATCAGGCGAAGACCTTCTCGTGTCCCATCTGGACACAAACCCTCTGCAGTTCCTCGGTTTCGCGGGCCAGATACACTTTCAACTCCTGCATGGAAAAATTGGTCAAACGTTTCACCCCGCTCAGTGTACGCGGCTGAATCTGACTGATCTTGCGAGCCGCGCTCAAGGCCGTAGTCTCCAATTTCTCCTGAGGGACAACTATATCAGCTATTCCCAGCTTCAAAGCCTGCTCAGCTGTGATCTCATCGGATAGCAGAAGATGCTGATTTGCCCGGCTCCTACCCAGTAGTTTCGTCAAAAAGAAAGGGCCTCCACCAAGCGGCAGTCCTCCGATTTTCTTAAAAGCATTGTAGAAGACCGTATTGTCACTGAGAATGCGGTAATCACAAGCAAAACCTATGTTCATGAAGATACTCAAAGCGGCATCCTGGCAAATCTGAATGGTAAATTTATTCAATTCGATCAAATTTATGATCGTTTGGTTAATGATATTGCTGAGTTTGTTTATCTCTAACAGCCTTGTCCCGCCAAACAAACTCGCTTCATCAGTGTGGGAGAGAAAAAAATCCACGTACTCGTCAACACCTGAATCTCTGTAGTTTGTTTGTAAAATCACCGTTTTTATGTGTTCGCTTTTTTTAATTCGCCGGAAATAATCACCCAGGAAATCGCGTTTATCAAAACTGGTCAGGTTGTGGAAGAAGTTGCCGGAAAACCTCAACCACAGTACCTCCTGGTGAATTTCGGAAACAAAAAATTCTGGGTAGCGTCTGATCAGGCCGGAATCTGACATGACAAATTCCTCCAGTGTGTGAGGTTGCCCTCCCCTTGGCGGGGAGGTCGATTGCCTGCTTGCAATAACTAAGAGCCGGCAGTTCTCTAACTGTTCATCTTATTATACCATCAGACACGTCCTTTTTGAAAATCGGAGGTGGGCCAGCGCACTATTGTGGCAGCCGATTTTTCAGGCCCAAATTTCCAGGACCATCAACCGTGGTAATGAGGGGATGGAATTCTCAGGTAGAAATTGTTTCAGCATTCATTTCAGCTATCGAAACTTATATGCTGCCGAAAAAAACTGCGGAACTCGTCACGCCGATGACTGACATAAACGATAGTGCTGATCCGTTTGTCAACCACCAGTTCCAGAAAATTAAGCAGATTAGCACGATTGGCGTCATCGAGACCATGAGTGGGCTCATCAAGGACAAGCAATTTCGGTGTCTTGATCAGAGCCCTGGCGATTAGAATGAGCCGTTGTTCGCCATAACCTAAATTGCGGAACGGTATCTTCTCCAGTGCGCTTAACCCGATTACCTTTAGCCAGGATCTGGCGAGTTCCTGCTGCCGCTTGGTAGGCCTGCGATAAAGACCAATAGAATCGAAAAAACCGGAAACAACGATCTGCAGAGAATTACCTGGAATATAATGCTCACGGTGCAGAGCTGGGCTGACTATGCCCATTTCTTTTTTTATCTGCCAGATTGACTCACCGCTGCCACGGCGGTTGCCAAAAAGGTACAGATCATTGGTGTAGCAGTCCGGATGATCGCCCGTTACCAGGCCAAGCAGCGTTGACTTTCC
>JBPCUV010000017.1:0-4411 GCA_051010975.1 Desulfocapsaceae bacterium | reverse complement strand
CCCGAAATCATCACCCAATGGGAAAGACTGACCGGTACCTACATCAGGGATTTCTACGGCCAGACCGAATCAACGGCAATGATCGGCAACGCCCCGTGGATGAGCAAGATGCGCAAAGGTTCCTTCGGAGCGCCGTCCTTTATGTATGACGTCACCCTGGTAGACGACGACGGCAAGGAAGTAACCGAACCTGATGAACCGGGATACATCGTAGTGCGGCTTGACCGCTGGCGATCGATTGGACTGTTCACCGAATATATCGGCAATCCTGAGAAGATGGCCGGCGTCTTCATAGACAACTATTATTATACCGGCGACCGGGGTTCTATCGATAAGGACGGCTACTGGTGGTTCGTCGGGCGCAGCGACGATGTGATCAAATCATCCGACTACCGGGTCGGCCCTTTCGAGGTTGAAAGTGCCATGATGGAGCATGCAGCAGTTGCTGAAGCGGCTGTGGTAGGTGTTCCCGATGAAAAACGGCATCAGCTGGTCAAAGCCTTTGTCATCCTCAAACAGGATGAAGAACCGACCCGGGAACTGGCGCTGGACATGTTCAGGCATACCATTGATATTCTGGCAAAATTCAAGATTCCACGGATCATCGAGTTTGTTACCGAGGTCCCCAAAACTTTGAGCGGTAAGATCAGAAGGGTCGAACTGCGTGAGCGAGAGATAGAAAGACAGGACACCAAGGCCGAAGCACCGGTCATGGAGTTCTACTATTGGGATTTTCCCGAACTCAGCTCCAAGAAAAATTAACTTCCGCGCCGCGGGCAGGCTCCGCCGCCCGCGGCTCAACCTATTGATCGATCGGCAACGGAGAATCGATTATGAAATTTGAACTCAGCGAAGAACAGAGCCTGATCCGCGACACGGTCCGCGAATTCGCCGAATCAGAGATTGGTCCCAGTGCCGCACAACGGGATGAAGAGGAGCGTTTCGACCGCTCCCTGATGTTTGACAGCCTGGCAGAACTGGGTCTCACCGGCATTGTTTTCCCTGAAGAGTATGGCGGGGCAGGGGCCGACTACCTCAGCTACGCAATTGCCGTCGAAGAGCTTTCCCGGGTCTGCGCCTCGACCGGTGTGACTCTGTCCGCCCATCTCAGCCTGTGTGCCAACCCGATCTATCTGTTCGGCACGGAATCCCAGAAGCAGCAGTTTCTGGTACCGCTGGCCACCGGTGAAAAAATGGGGGCCTTCGGACTGACCGAACCTTCCGCCGGATCAGATGCCGGCAGCACCAAGACCACCGCGGTCAGAGACGGCGACGAATGGCTGCTGAACGGCTCTAAAATCTTTATCACCAATGGTGGTGAGGCCGAAATCTATGTCGTTCTGGCCCGCACCGACAAAGATGCCAAAAAACACCATGGCATCAGTGCCTTCATTGTCGAAAAGGGTACCGAAGGTTTTACTTTTGGTAAAAAAGAGCAGAAACTGGGAATCCGATCCTCCCCCACCATGGAGATTGTTTTCGAAAACTGTCGGATTCCGGTGGAAAACCTGCTCCATGAAGAAGGCGAAGGATTCAAGGTAGCCATGAAGACCCTGGATGGCGGCCGCATCGGCATCGCTTCACAGGCTATCGGCATCGCTCAGGGAGCGCTCGATCAAGCAGTGGCCTATGCCAAAGAAAGAAAACAATTTGATAAACCGATCGCAGCCTTCCAGGGAATTTCCTTCCAGCTGGCCGATATGGCCACTCAGATAGAAGCCTCCAGGCTGATGGTCTATAACGCCGCCTACAGGGCCAGTGCCGGACTATCCTATTCTCAGTCTTCGGCCATGGCCAAACTGATAGCCAGCGAGACGGCGATGAAAGTGTCGACCCAGGCGGTCCAGATTTTAGGCGGCTACGGTTACAGCCGTGAATTCCCCGTTGAACGGATGATGCGGGATGCTAAAATCACGGAAATCTACGAAGGGACGAGTGAAATTCAGCGGCTGGTAATCGGCTCCGCCCTTACCCGCTGAAGCGAAGCTATACATAGCGTCGGAAGATTATGATGCTATGTATAACAACAAAAGATAGAGGTTGAGCATGAAAATTCTGGTGTGCATCAAGCAGGTTCCGGACATGGAATCGAAATTCAAGATCGATGCGGCTGGCACCTGGTATGACAATGGTGACCTGGCCTGGCGCATGAACGAATACGACGAGTATGCGGTGGAACAGGCGGTACGACTCAAGGAACAGCTCGGTGAAGGCGATATTACCGTATTGAGCATCGGTCCGGATAAAGTTAAGGAGACGATGAAAAAAGCACTGGCCATGGGCTGCGATAGAGGCGTGCATGTAAGTGACGAAACTGTCTCCGGTAAAGAACCTTACCAGATTGGTTCCACCATCGCCGCTTTTGCCGGGGATAAAGGCTTCGATGTCATTTTCACCGGCATGCAGTCGCAGGACCGGGGCAGCGGTCAGGTCGGTGTGTTGATCGCTGAGGCGCTGGGAATACCCAGCGTCACCACCGTTGTCGACTTCGACCTCGACGGTGGCAGCGTCACCGCCAAAAGAGAACTCGAAGGCGGGATTAAAGCGGTGGTTAAAGTTTCCACTCCTGCCCTGTTTACCTGTCAGCTTGGACTCAACACCCCCCGCTACCCGACCCTGCCAAATATCATGAAGGCAAAAAAGAAAGAACTGCTGAGCATCCCGGTTGGTGATCTTCTTAAGGTCGAACCGAGACAGCAGACGGCAGCACTTTACTTTCCGGAGAAAAAGGGCGGCGGACTGGTTCTGGAAGGTGATGTGGGCGATCTGGCCGATCAGCTGGTCCAGATCCTCAAAGAGAAAACCACTGTTCTTTCCTGATCACGAGGTAGAAAATGAAAGCATTACTGGTAGCAGAATATAGAGACGGACAATTACTTGGCTCCTACCAGGAGTTAATTGGTTTCGCCGGGCAGCTCGGCGCAGAATACTCCATGTTTGCAGTTGGCAGCAGCGATGCACTGCCAGCCTTCGACGGTACACTTTATCTGGCCGATGCAGCACAAGCCGGCGAGTTTGATCCGGACGCCCACAAACAACTTCTCCTCAGTGTTATTGAGCAAGAGCAGCCGGATTACATCGTCTTCTCTCACTCTTCTTACGGCTGGGATCTGGCCCCCCGGGTAGCCTTTAGCCTGAATGCCTCACAGATCTCTGAGGTAGTCGAAATCAGCGATGGCGCCATGGTGGTCCCGGTCTGCAACGCTAAGCTGCGCAGACAGGTTCAACCCAGCACCCCGGTAACCGTTGTGACCCTGCAAGCCGGCGCTTTCGGCCTCGCCGAACCACCTACCGGAAGTCCTGAGGTGAAAGAAGTGGCAGCCGCCGGGTCCGGACCGATTTCCTTTACCGGCTACGAAGAAGCCGAAGCAGGTGGCGTCGATCTGAGTAAATCCGAGGTCATCGTCAGTGCCGGCAGAGGTGTTGGCAAGCCTGAAAACGTTGCCATCATTGAGGAACTGGCCAAGGCCCTGGGAGGCGAATATGGAGCCAGCCGGCCGGTTGTCGATTCGGAATGGGTGGAGCATAACAGACAAGTCGGTACTACCGGTCAGACCGTCTCACCGAAGCTCTATGTGGCCTGCGGCATATCCGGTGCTATTCAACATCTGGCGGGGATGAAGAAATCGGAGTTCATCGTTGCCGTAAACACCGACAAGGATGCTCCGATCGGCGAAGCGGCCGACGTTCTGGTTGTGGCCGATCTTAAGCAGTTCATACCGGTATTGACGGAAAAAATTAAAGGCGGCTGAGGTGTTGTCGAGCCTCGCCGCCTTTGTTGACTATTGAAGCGGATTTTTCTTTTGAATTCCGCACTTTTTGGCTAATCTGATCATCCAGGCCTCAGCTATCGCCCATGAGAGAAAAGCAGACAACCGAGAGCTTTACGATGATAACGACAGATACCAAAGAAGTCGCGACCCAGATCAAGAACAAGGAACTGGTCAAAGAACGCAGGCGCCAGATCGTCGATGCCGCTGTTCCGCTGTTTATAGAACGCGGCTATCACAAGACCACCACCAGAGCCCTGGCCCAGGCCACCGGCCTGTCCATCGGTTCGATGTACGAATACATCACCACCAAGGACGATGTACTCTATCTGGTCTGCATGGCCATCCATGCCGAGGTCGAACACGGCGTCAAAGAAGCACTGCGCAGGCCGCTGGAAGTGCAGGCGGCAGTAGCCGAGGTAATCCGCGAGTATTTTCTAGTCTGTGACCGGATGAGTGATCACCTGCTGCTGATGTACCAGGTCACCCACTTTCTGCCGCCCAAATGGCAGCAGAAAGTGCTGGAGGCAGAACTGCGGATCACCGACATTTTTATTCAGGCAATCGTTGAGCTGAAAGAGCGGGGTCATTTGGTCGGCCTCGACAATGACACCATCAACCTGATGGGCCATAACATCTCG
>JBPCUV010000016.1:0-5794 GCA_051010975.1 Desulfocapsaceae bacterium | reverse complement strand
GGACAAGGTTGTTCACGCACATGAAGGAATCTTAATTAAACCAGAGCCGCAAGTGATTTTCGAGGATTTTGGTGATTCTTCTTTAGTCTTCGATATCTATTTCTGGATCGAGATGTCAGAAGGGAGGAGCTTACGAGGAACAAGAAGCGAGCTTCGTTTTAAAATAGCTAAAATCTTTGAGGAGAATGGAATAATAATCGCTTTTCCGCAGCAGGATGTTCATATCGATGGTTCAATTGAAATTACTCGTGATCTGAACCACAATACCATGGGATGAAATTGCCGTGATGGCTTGGGTTCAGTATGCAGCTGGTAGTTTTGATAAGAGCCTTTGCGTTCAAGATTAAGGTACTTCCTCCTCAGTTAAACTCACTTGGTCAACAGGCAATATATTAGCGAAGTTTCTTTCTTGTTCGTTGTGCAACACAGACGGATCCAAAAAGACTCTATGTAATCGTAGGATTCGCTCTAATTCACAGAACCAACAATTCGGCTTTGCTGCAATCCAGGGCAAGACTGATACAGTCGTGTGAGTTCTGAATTGACTTCCTTCAGGCTCACCCTGA
This sequence comes from Desulfocapsaceae bacterium, assembly GCA_051010975.1. Classification (GTDB taxonomy): domain Bacteria; phylum Desulfobacterota; class Desulfobulbia; order Desulfobulbales; family Desulfocapsaceae; genus JABDQA01. The sequence continues at coordinate 5,228 of JBPCUV010000016.1, read as the reverse complement.
ATATCAAGTTTCTTAGTTTAGTGGTGATGTCTTATGTCTTCGGGAAGATAATATTTGTTGATTATTGCCGATACATTTACACACTCTTTTTTAAATTTGAAGAACCAGAATCCTATAGCAGCGTGTGGTTTAGTTTTCGAAATTTAGTGTTTCCTTTATGTGCAATATAAAACTTAATCTATTTAAATAGGCGTAGGTCAGTGAAGCGGGAAGGCGTCTCCGATTAAGTTCTCCCTGTGTAACTGCAGTCAATGCTGATTTGAAAAATTAGGAATTGAAAAAGAGGTATAATCAGGATAACCATCTGGAAATATCGAAATACCTTGTAGCAACGCGGTAAATAATTCATTTACAAAAAAATTGCACTGCATGCAGATACTTGATTTTCCATGAAAATGATCATCAGATCGATGAGCGAACCGATGCAGGGATTGGGGTGTATCATACACCTACAGGCCTTAATTTTTCAGCAGCCTGGATCAAGCAGGATTATATCCGTGAATTCTATGAAAACTTTGATCGCAGCGACGGAGAAAATGAAGGGTGGATAGCCCGAGCCGGTATCCGAAAAAACTGGTTCGACTTCGGTGAAACCCTTTTTGCTATAGACTATGCAAGAGCTGATGACGTCCTGTACAGCGCCGATCGAACAAAGAGCACGGGGATTTTCTTTGGTCAAATGATCGACAGTTTAAGCATGGAGCTATATACCGGTTACCGATATTACAGTTATGATGCAGGATCAAACAGCGGCGGATCGATTGTGAATTACATTCATGCATTAAACGCTGGAGTTCGAATTGGTTTCGACGCAACGTTTACTCCAAATTTCTCTGAGTAGAAAATTTGCTTATTTAATCTTTTACTATTCACAGCTATCCCTTACGAAAGGCCTATTTTTTTGAGAGGAAATAGCAATATGAGGTTTCTTACCAATAATTTTTTTAAATCCATTACCCTGACCTCTCGCCCCTTAAATCCATACAGTTTCATCTCATCAATTGAATATTGCCGATGGAAATCTCAACAATTATGAAGGTTCCCCTAGACTTATGTAATTAGAAATAATCTTGAAACAAAATGTTACAGACTGACTGAAGGAAACGCTGCTTTACTCCCTTCTTTATGGCACCGTGAAAGCAGCAAATACCGTCTTCTCATCAATATCACATGATCATCATTTTTCTATCAGCGGAAAATTGAAACCAGCAAAACACCGGTCAGTATCAAAACTCCTCCGCAGATGTGAAACAATTGCAGATGCTCACCCAGAAATATGATCGAGATAATAGTAGTATAGACCGGGATGAGGTACTGAAATATGGCCACCTGGTTCGCGGAAATCTTGGTCAGGGCATAATTCCAGAAAAGGATGGCAAGAACCGAGGGAAATATGGTGAGTGCCAGAATCGCCCAGATATGATGCGGCTGAATCTGCCGGGCCCAGACCCAACCGCTGAGATGCCCCTCTAGCACGGCAAAAGGCAGAGTGACCGCTAATCCCGCCATCATCATAAGCAGAAAAATTGTTCGGCGATTGAAGAGGTGCGACTTGTTTTTATATACAACTGTGTGTACCGACCATATCGATATACTGATCAACATGAAGAGATCACCGATATTGGCCTGCAATGCCAATAATCTGGCAAATTCACCCCTGAATATGATGATGATAACGCCGAGCAGTGAAATGAAGAAACCCAGTGCCTGCCTTCTAGAAACCGGGTAGCGGTACATGATATAACCGGTAATGGCAATCAGAACCGGGTTGAAGGCATTGATGAACGATATGTTAATGGTTGTGGAATAGGTTACGGCCTCATATACGGTTATGGAATTTATGCTGTAACCGGTTGCCCCCAGCAGTAAAACAAGCATTGGGTGCTCTCTTAAGACCCGGTATCCGTCTCTCAGGTTTTTTCCATAGAATATTATGAAGAAGAAAAAAGCCGGCAGCCATCTAAGGAAACTTAGTGTAGCTGGCGGGACTGCTCCGGCAAGCACCTTGCCGATGATGAGATTCAGACTCCAGAACAGACTGGTCAGACAAAGAAGCAGATAAGGAGATACTTGCAATGGCATGTTTTTTACCTGCCCTCTCCAAACGATCCAGGTTTATTTGAGGTAAAAAAGATCAGTTGAGTGAGGAAGATGTAACATGTTTCACTCTATTTTGATAAGCAACATTTACCGCTCACTCTAAACAATACATCTCAACGAATAAGAGTCAGAAAATTGCACCACTGTCTGGTGTCGGCGTTGCAACCGAAATAATCAAAGACGATTCATGACCGGCCAAAAACAAGGCGCAGGCGTCCGGGTAGAATGAGGAGGTAGAGGAAGGTAAATAAGGAGTTGATGGCTAATCCTAGCCGAGTTATCTTCTCTGAACTTGGTTTGTACAATTCCTTACTGAGTTTCATGGTATTTATCAGCGTATCTGTTAATTCATTATTAATAAAATTAGGAGGTTAAGATGTTGACAAGAGCTTTTCCGGTAATTTTGGCAGTACTGATGATGGGGCTGAGCTGGTCGCAGGCTCCGGATGTTTGTGCAGAGGACAAGAAATTGAAGGTTGCCTTTGCCCTTCTGTGGACCATTGATGATCAGGGATGGACGACCTCCCACTATAACGGCATAAAATATCTGCAGGAGAAGATGGGAGACAAGATTGAGGTTTCCTACACGGAGAAGGTTCTTGCAGCCGATGCCGAGCGTGTATTTCGCGATTATGCCAAGAAGGGATATGACATTATCTTCGGGACGACTTTTGAACATATGGACCCGCTCCTGGCCGTTGCCAAGGACTATCCGGACATCAAGTTCGAACACTGCTCCGGTTTCAAGTCGTCTGAGAATATGCGCAACTATTTTGAGCGCATGTACCAGGGCGAGTATCTGGCCGGCTATATGTCTGGCTTGATGGGTTTTAAAAAGGTGGGAACCGTCGCCACCCAGCCGATTCCTGAGCCAATCCGCGGTATCAACGCCTTTACCATCGGACTGAAGAAGGGGCTGGATGAAGCCGGTGTGAAATATGACGTGAGCAAGCTCAACACTGTCGTCTGGCTCAAGTCCTGGCGAGATGCTGCCAATGAGACAACCCTGGCGGAAACCCTCATTGCCCGAAAACATGACCTGATCCGGCAGATGGCTGATACACCGGACTCTGCGGCGGCAGCCTGCGCGGCAGGTGTCCCTGCTATCGGGTACGGTGAAGACGTTGCCGAGTACGGTGTAGACTGCGCCCTGGTGTCAACCACCTGGAACTGGGGACAATGGTATGAAAAGGCTGTCCAGCAGGCTATGGACGGTACCTGGAACAACACCCCTTACTGGGGCGGTATGGAAGATGAGGGTATTATCCTGTCATCGTTCAACCAGAGCGTTCCCGCTGATGTAAAGGAAAAGGTCATGGCCGAACAGGCTAAGCTTGCCAAAGGTGAGGACAATATCTTTGCCGGACCGGTTCTGGATCAGGATGGGAAAGAACTCTGGAAGGCCGGTGCAAAGGCAACCGATAAGGATCTTCTGACCATGAGGGTGCTGGTCAAAGGCGTATCGGGCAAGATCCCGGAATAGATCCTTACGCTATCTGAAACGGAGGCAATATGGACGTACTTGACAGCACGGAATCGGGTGAAAAGTACCGGCTGCAGGTTGACGGGCTGGGCTACGATGTGGAAATCCCCTATGTTCTTGTCCCCGCCCGTGAAGGGAATCTCCGTATTGCCTCGTTCAATCTCATCGGTCAGACCAGGCTTAACCATGATCTGGGCCGCTTGCTTGCAGAAAAAATTCGGTCCGAAGTCGTTGATTATCAATCGGTTGTCATTCTTACTGCCGTGGAAAAGGCTTTGCAGCTGACCCAGGTGGTTTCTTCCGAACTCGCCATCAATACGGTGGCTGTCGCCTACAACCGCATCAAACCGCATATGGAGGTAGAGCGCAGACCGGTTATCCAGGTCGGTGCCGATTCCATTACCAGCGGCGATAAATTTCTGGCCCTCTACGAACGGGATATGCAGTTGCTCGCCTCGGCGCAAAACGGCTATATCATCATCGATGATGTGGTAAGCACCGGCGGCACAGTTCTCGGTCTCTATGAAATTCTGGAGGAGGCCGCGGCCCGGGCAGGGATTGGTACTCCCAAAGTGCACGGGATATTTTGTGCAGCAACGGAGGGGGAAGCTGGCGTGCATCTGCCGGCTCCCGTCCACAGTCTTGCCAAGCTTCCGCTCCCGCAGGCGGTGATGTCCTGATCCATGTCTGATCCGGTTATCTGCCTACGCGGCTTATCAAAGCGGTTTGGCCCGGTTTGGGCCAATCGTGAGGTGGATCTCGACCTTTTCCCCGGCAGGGTGCATGCGCTGCTTGGAGAAAACGGGGCCGGCAAATCCACCCTGATGTCCATTCTTGCCGGACGCTACGGCGCCGACCACGGTACCTTGATGATGCATGGGCGGGAAGTCGCGTTCAGCTCTCCCGCGAAAGCGCTGGATCACGGTATCGGCATGGTATATCAGCGGTTCATGCTGATCGAGTCGATGACCGTAGCCGAGAATCTGGCTCTTACAGTTGGGAAAAAGTATGGGTCTGGAGATGTGAACTATGAGATCAGGCAAACGGCCGAGCAATACGGGCTTGCTGTCGATCCGGAGAAGAGGATTTTCGAGCTGTCCATGGGTGAGCGGCAGCGGGTGGAAATCATCAAGCTGCTGATGCTCGATGCCGAAGTGTTGATCTTTGATGAACCCACTTCAGTCCTTACCCCTCCCGAAGTAGACGCACTTTTTGAAATTATCGATCGGCTGCGAAGTGAAGGCAAGACAATCGTTCTCATCACCCACAAACTGGAGGAGGTGCTGAAGCTTGCCGACGATATCTCCATTATGCGCAAGGGGCGGCTAATTATCTCGGAGCGTATTGATGCCAGACAGATGTCCCGTCAGCAGCTCGCCCGACTGATGGTGGGCCGTGATGTGGTACTTCGGGTCGACAAAAAAGAAGTGGCCGTCGGTGAAACGGTGCTGGCACTGGAGGGTTTTTGCGGAGAAAGTCCATTCGGGGGGCCTTCTTTTAGTGATGTGACCTTTGAGATCAAAAAGGGTGAGATTTTCTCCATAATTGGTGTCGCCGGAAACGGCCAGGCCGGTTTGGTTTCAGCCATTACCGGGCTGTCCAGGGCCGGGGCGGGAACCATTACCTTTGACGGAAGAACCCACAC
>JBPCUV010000015.1:0-6984 GCA_051010975.1 Desulfocapsaceae bacterium | reverse complement strand
CCCCCGCCAAGGTGATTGATCAATTCAAGATCACCGAGATTCCGAACTCCCCCTGCATAGGTGGTAGGAATCGTTGCGAAGCGGCCAAGCATGCTGATCAACTGTTCTTCAACACCGCTGCACTTACCTTCCACGTCGGCAGCATGAACCAGGAATTCATCGCAGTAGTCTGCCAACTCCGCCAAAGTGTCTTCGTTGATGATCACCTCGGTAAATTTCTGCCAGCGGTCGGTGACTATATAGTAATCCTGATCGCGCTGTCGGCAACTCAGATCCAGAACCAGCCGCTCTTTACCGATCTCGGACACCAACTGCCGAAGCCGGTCCAGATCGATTTGACCGTCACGAAACACCCAGGAAGTGACAATGACATGGGAGGCGCCTCTGTCGATCCAGCCGGTTGCGTTGGCACCATTTATCCCCCCCCCGACCTGCATGCCACCAGGCCAGGCAGCCAGGGCCTGAGCCGCTGCTTTGTCGTTGCCGGGTCCAAGCATGATGATATGGCCGCCGCCCAGATCGTCCTTTCTATATAGTTCTGCAAACCAGGCAGGAGCTGCGTCGGCGATAAAGTTGGTTTGCAGCCGGCCCGGATCATCGTCAACCAGGGTTGAGCCGACAATCTGTTTTACTTTGCCGTCGTGCAAATCTATGCAGGGACGAAAACGCATACTATTCACCTAAAAACACAAAAAGCGGACGCTCCTTGAGGAGTCATGCCCGCTTTTCAAATGATATGCCGCCGTTGCGGGCGGTTGTTACTTGTCAGTTTTACGACTTCTGAATCAGCATGGTCGAAGGATCAAGAAGCAGAGTCGTTCCCGGCTCCACCTCGCAATAGGCACAGCGCAGAATATCGAGTTTCATGACACTGTCCTGTGGATTGATCACCAACACCACCTCGAAAAGGTCGTCGATGGTATGGCAGGGCGCAGGGACGCCGTCAGCGCTGGTCCTCGGATCCTCGCGATGGCAGACCGCCGAAAACCAGATCACCGAAATGCCAAGCTCAGCCATCAGCTGCTTGAGATCTTCCATGTCCTGGCGACCGTTGCCGTCAAAATCGTAGCCGTCGATGATCAGGCAGTCCGGTTTGAACACGTCCTGCTGGATTAAATCCTTCAAACGTTCCTCCAGCATCGCCCGGCTGAACACATGCTCCTTGAAGGTCATAATCATGCGGCGTCTGGAGAGGTCTGACTCCGTCTCATCGTTGAGGTCTTCCACCATTTTGGTGAGAATGTCTTCATAGCGATCACGGGTCTTCTCGATAGTTTCGCCGATCGACACGTGCAGCACCCGATTGCCGCGCAGCATTGAATCAAGGGCAATCTGCACCAGTATGGCAGTTTTTCCCAGACCGGCACGGGCCATTACCAGGCCAAGACTCTGTCTTCCCTCCTCTGCCTTGTTGTCAAGCCCGAGCACTCGCAGCGGATTAGAGGTGATCAAATCTTCTTTTCCCATCCCAGTAAACTCCTCAATAGATATTTGCTGAAACAGGCCTGCCGCAGGGATTCCACCTTTCAGCCAGCCCGTTTATTGATTAATTATTTTTCTTTTCTTCCTGATATGCTTTCATAAGCTCTTCACTGACGCTTTTGGGAACCTGTTTGAATGTTGCAAATTCCATCGTAAATTCTGCTTTGCCCTGGGTCAGTGAACGAAGTGTGGTCGAATAACCGAACATCTCGGAAAGCGGCACCTCCGCCTCAACCACCGTGTAATTACCCTCTTCCACGGTACCGATTATCATGCCGCGGCGCTGATTAAGACTGCCCATGACCGCACCTTGAAATTCAGACGGTCCCTCGACAGCGACCTTCATGATCGGCTCCATGATTACCGGCTTGGCTTTGTTATAGGCATCCCTGAAAGCACCCTGGGCAGCAAGCTGGAAAGCCACATCGGAGGAATCAACGGAATGGGAGTTACCATCGTTTATAACCGCCCGGACTCCGGTGATAGCTGCACCGCAAAGTGATCCTTTAGCCAGACTCTTCTTGAACCCTTTGTCACAAGAAGGGATATACTCACGGGGAATAACACCGCCGACGATTTGATCGACAAATTCGTACTCGCCTTCTTCGAGCGGTTCGAGATAACCGGCCACCCGACCGTACTGGCCGGAGCCGCCGGTCTGCTTTTTGTGGGTATAATCGAAAGCCGCCTGCATGGTGATTGTCTCCCGATAGGCAACCTGGGGAGCACCGGCCTGGACCTCGGCGTTATATTCCCGTTTCATTCGCTCGATATATACATCGAGGTGCAGCTCACCCATTCCGGAGACAATGGTCTCACCGGTTTCATGATCAACGTAGGTTCTGAAGGTGGGATCTTCCTTGGTAAAGCGATTAAGCGCCTTGGACATATTGGTCTGGGCCTTATTGTCCACCGGAATCACAGCCAGTGAAATGACCGGTTCCGGAATATGCATGGAACTCATCGAAGCAGATAATCCATCTGCCGTGAAGGTGTCACCGGAAGCACAGTCGACACCGAACAGGGCGACGATGTCACCGGGTCCGCATGAATCGATCTCCTCCATCTCGTCGGCATGCATCCGGACCAGCCGACCGATTTTCACTTTCTTGCCGGTGCGGCTGTTATAGACGGTCTCGCCTTTTTTGAGAACACCCTGATAGGTGCGAACATAGGTGAGCTGACCGTAGCGTCCGTCCTCGAGCTTGAAAGCAAGCATGATCAACTTGTCATCCGGATCGTTAGAGACAGGAAACTCCTTCTCGTCATCAGCCAGATCAAGAGCATGGTTTACCACATCGGTGGGGCACGGCAGATAAGAGGAAACCGCATCGAGCAGGGGCTGAATTCCCTTGTTTTTATAGGCCGAGCCGATAAATACCGGAGTAAAGTCAAGTGACAGAGCGCCGCTGCGAACGGCATCGTGAATCAATTGGGGATCGATTTCACCGCCCTCGAGCAGTTTTTCCATCAGCTCATCTGAAAACATCGAGATCTCTTCAAGCATCGCTTCGCGCATCCCTTCTGCCTCGGCGGCCATATCAGCAGGGATCGATTCCTCACGCAGAGTCTCACCATTGTCACCGTCAAAGTAGATGGCCTTCATAGTAATCAGATCCACTATACCTTCAAACTCTCCCTCCAGGCCGATGGGCAACTGCATCAGGTGGGCGTTTAATGCCAACTTATCCCTGAGCTGCTGGGTTACCCGGGCGGGATTGGCACCGGTGCGATCGCATTTGTTGACAAAGGCAATCCTTGGAACCCTATAGCGGGCCATTTGGCGGCTGACGGTGATGGACTGCGACTGAACACCACCCACCGAGCAGAGCACCAGAATGGCACCATCCAGAACGCGCAGGGCACGCTCAACTTCAATGGTGAAATCGACATGACCCGGTGTATCGATGATGTTGATGTCCACATCTTTCCATGATGCGTAGGTGGCCGCGGACTGAATGGTGATACCGCGCTCTTTTTCAAGCTCCATGGAATCCATTTTGGCACCGACCCCATCCTTACCCCTGACTTCGTGAATTGCATGAATGCGGTCGGTGTAAAACAGAATCCTTTCTGTCAGGGTTGTCTTGCCTGAATCGATATGGGCACTGATACCGATGTTTCGAACTCGTGATAGATCTATTGCCATTATTTTATCCTCTGCAATCTGCCTGCACACCGGTCCTCATTTTCACCGGCGTTTAAATGCATCTCAAAATAAATAAAAAAGAAAGGAGCTACAGATCTCTGTAACCCCTTTGTATTCACTGTATCAGACCTGTCAATCAACCTCTGGAGGATTGACTCGCTCTGCCTCTTTACCGTATGAAAACAATAAAGTGTGGGTCAGTTAACCATAGGGAACCGCATATTTAATCATATTAATACGTTTTTGCAAACAAAAAAATATAATTGAAAATCCTACACGACAGCCAACCTGTCCTGGCAGTAGAATGGTATAGCCACCGGCGTTAAGAATAGATAAACAGGGTAAAATAGCGGAACTAAATTGCGGAGAAGACAAGAAAGGAAAAAGAACGGACTGTTTACGGAGTTCCGTTCAGTTTCAACGGAACTCCGTAAACGATAATTTCAATGTCCTCCGCTGCCGAAAATGCCTGAAGCCGCTGCAGTCAGTACGATAACCTCAAGAATGGCGATAACCGCGAAGATTTTGTCGTCATTTTTTAACAGCGTTGGAATGATGGCGATATAGCAGATGATCGAAACGCCTGCCAAAAATGCTATCCCGATAAAGTTCAGGAAATCAGAATAACCGAGCATACCCAGCCAGGCCCAGCCGGTGGGAATATCAAGCTCGTGAAGATAGTCGCTAACCCCCAGGCTCCAGTAATTGGAAAGCTTGTCAAGGGGAACATACGGGGCCACTATGCCAAACACGTACAGCGCAAAAGTGATTAACAAAATCCCTAAACCCAGCAGCATCCCTTTATTGAGAATGTTGGCATAGAGAATCTGTTCCGGACTTGGTCCGATTTTTTGATCCTGGCTCATGATTTATCTCCTTCTAAACTATAATTCAGAACTTCCTAGAAGCCCAATCCTTTGGACAATGCCTTGAGACCGGCAAATGCCAGGATACCGATGACCATCCAGCGTATAAAGGTCGGCTTGACTACCTTGAGGATGCGCACGCCGACAAACGAACCGAGCATGATACCAACCAGAGACGGTACCACCATCATCGGTATAACCGCTCCCTGATTCATATAGATCCAGGCCGCTGAAGTATCGGTAATGGAAAGCAGGAATTTTGAAGTAGCAACGCTGATTTTGAGCGGAGCACCCATCAGCAGATTCAGAACCGGAACGTTAGCCCAGCCGGCCCCAAGACCAAACATTCCCGCCATGACACCGATAATCACAAAGAGCGCAAGGCCGAGCGGTGTCCGGTGCACCCTCCAGTTGATGTTTTCACCGGTGGATTCTTCACGGTAAACCCCATAAATCTTCAGGATTGAACCAAGTTTATCAGACTCTGGGACGTCAGGAAACGTTGATTTCTTGGCAGTCAACATCAATATACAGATCCCGAGAATGGTAACACCAAGGGAGATCTGGATCACATTGGTTGGTAAGGCAAGGCCGACCATGGCACCAACGATTGCACAACTCGAGGCGATCAATGCTACCGGTATCGCCAATCTCAAACTCGCCAGACCGGATCGGAGCAATCCTGGACCGGCAGCCAATGCCCCGGCAAGAGCAACCAGCAGCCCCGCCCCCCTGACAAAGTCAAGATGAAACGGAAAAAAACCACTGATAATTGGCACAAACAGTACGCCGCCGCCAACTCCGCCAAGCACAGCAACGATGCCCATGATAAAGGTGGCAACCAATAGAATTATCGGCCAGTACCACCAGGGGCTGCCGTCCTGAGGCATCCCGGTTGCCGCTGCCGCTTCGGCTCCGCCGCCGCTGGCCAAGGCAGTTCCGACACAGAGGGTCAGGAAAGCCAGTCCCAGCAATCCTGCCATCAACTTACTCTTTCGATTCATCATACTCTCCTCACCATTGGTTAAACTATTTCATCAGATCCGAAATCATCAGATCAACAATCGCATTTAAGCAACGTAAAAAGATCATTGAAAATATTAAAATCCCCTGTTTGTGTCAAGTTTTTATCCAGTAACAAGTTACCCTTTATCACCCGTCTTGATACTCAATAACGACCCAATAACAGTCTTTTAAACAAGGCTGTTGAATCAGCGATAAAAATGAACCACAATTCATTAATTTGGCCCTTGAGGTGAAAAAAAATTGCCCGATACCATTTTATCGGATAAAATCTTTTGAATTTTTCATAGCCGCCACCCTGAGTCAGATAATCATGGATCCGCCCATTCTTGACAAGCTGGCGGTCACTCTTAATTGTATCATTACAAGAGGTTGAGAGTTTTTTTACTGGACTCTTTAAATACATTCACGAGATGAAAAGGTGACACTATGCCACTGAAAAGAAAAGTTCGAGACGTTATGGTCCCATTGGACGATTATGCCACGACTGGTCCGGATGAATTACTTAAAGATGCCGTTATGAAAATGCGCAAGATCTATTGCGAAGTTGAGACCGGCGAATGCACCGAAGCAGGCCACCGGACCAGCCTAGTGCTTGACGATGACGGCAAGCTGATTGGCATCATCGACTTTAGGGCGATACTGAAAACACTCATTCCCGAACTAGCCGGCAGCCTCGGGCAGAAGCTCTCCGCTCTTGGCGTTTCCATTGCCTTTGCAGAAGCTGACGCTCCTGACCTGGACGAGTCCGAAGCCGGTTTTGTTGAGCGGGTGAGCAAATATTCCGAAACAAAGGTTTCTGACATGATGCTGAAGATTCACGGCAAAGGCATCCAGGCGGATTCGCGGCTTATTGATGGGCTTAGAATGCTTTACAAGCAGAAAGTAACAGTTCTTCCCGTCTATGATGGGGAGGAAATTGTTGGTGTATTGCGCGACAGCGATCTATTCTTGGCCACGGCCAACATATTGGCGCAATAACGCAATAGCCCTACATCTGCCTAAGCGTTTTAAAATCCACTGACGGCAGCTACCGCCGTTAGTGGATTTTTTTATGGAAAATGTTTGACAGGCAGACCCCTGCAACCGAGTCCCCCTATGGTTATTCGGGTGCGGACCTGTATAGGGACTCCGGCATCGGGCTGGAACTAATCATAGAACAGATTTCGAGTAAACCTTCGCATATTTCACCGAGTTCATGTAGATATGTCTGGGTTTATGATGGGTTATTTCATTTCATTTTAACATTCAAGGAGAAAAAACGATGGGACCAGATGCAAACAAACGCCCCACCGCTGAAGAGGTTTTGGAAAAACTCCTGGAGGGCAACAAACGTTTCGTTGAAGGCAACCTTCTTCACCCAAATCATTGCGAAGAAAGCAGGCAGTCGGTCATGCACCAGCAGGAACCAGTGGCCACGATACTCACCTGCGCCGACTCGCGGGTCCCACCGGTTGACATTTT
>JBPCUV010000014.1:0-8122 GCA_051010975.1 Desulfocapsaceae bacterium | reverse complement strand
AAGCAGTGATGCCCCATCGTAATTCATACCACATGGTAAAAAAGGTGATTTCTCTACCCCATCTCTTCTTAAACACAAATCGTTTGATTAGAAAATCAGGCAGGATGGTGAAAAAAGCACAAAACATTAATTCTAACATGGCTCAGTTCCCTCCCTTTTCGGCTTGCAATGACTCCGATACAACCTCAGTCTCTGACTGGGCAGCAGGAGTATCTTCATAACTACCGGAATCTGGCTCAGGCGGTGGGTCCACTGGTCCAGTAGCTCTGCTATCTGAAGCTAACTTTTTCAGTGAACTCGCTATGGTCTGAAGTGGGGTCAGATAGTCAGGTATCCGAATGGCAGCGATCAGCAAAGCAAGAATCCAAAATGCGTTATTGTGGGTAAAGAGTGCCAGCACAGCAAGTATGGAGATTAGCTGCAGTTGAGTGCTATTGGCCTTTTCTCCCATTTGCTCTGGTATTGAGTGCAATTTAAAATAAAGAACACCAGCCACCAGCAATACGATAAGTAGAACTACTATTACAGCGGTGAAGAGTGGATCGCTACCGTCTGGCCCAGGAAGATAGCCCGGTATATGGTGTGGTGCTGCGGGGTGAGTAATACTCATTTTAAGCCTCCAAGCTGTATGTTGAGAACTATTTATTTACCAAGAATCCCATTTGATGTTCGAATTGAGTGAGTGAATATAAGAATGCGTTTTAATCGTTGGTGTAAGCAACACTACAAATTGCAATAGCTTTGCCTGCTCATCACAAAGGGATTAGTTCTATTTTATGATTGCGATCGGGAACAACAGGGGAAGGACCTTCTACTGCTAGAACGCTCTTTCCGTCAAGTTGAAGACTATCAATCTGCTCTTTGAGAAATCCCGTCCAGTCAGACGGCCACTCCCCATTTTCAATCGGCCATACACCATATGACAACATAAGCTCCTGACAGGTTTTGGGAGATGAACTTGCCGCCAATATCCAGACAGGTAGTCTCGCCCGAGTCACGCTTCTCGCAGTCTGACCACTGGTCGTTGGTATAAAAACAGCCGCAGGATCTTCAACACTTTTTAGAAGTTTTTCAATACTACCTGCAAAATGGTCAACGAAGCTCGGCAGATACTGTTTTATCTGAGGTATTAGAACGCCTTTTCGATGTTCTTGCAGACGGTGCGGTTCAGTAGCCGCACATATTTTCGCCAGCATCGATACCGACTCTATGGGATAGGCACCCATTGCCGATTCTTCCGAAAGCATCACGCAATCGGTACCATCTAATATTGCGTTGGCAACATCCGTTGCCTCTGCTCTCGTTGGCCTACGATTATGAGTCATTGATTCAAGCATTTGCGTAGCAGTGATTACTGGCTTGCCTGCGAGGTTAGCCCTGGCTATGACAAATTTCTGAACTACTGCTATTTGCTCAATGGGAATCTCAACTCCGAGATCGCCTCTTGCCACCATGATGCCATCACATTGCTCAAGAATTTCATCTATATTTTTATGAATTGAGGCTCGTTCGATTTTGGCAATTATAAATGGGTCAAACCCCATCTCCTGAGCAGCACCTCTAACATCTTTCAGATCCTGAGCGTTTGATACAAATGATTGACTTATCGCATCTACGCCATGTTCAAGTGCAAATTGCATGCATTCTCTGTCCCGGCTGGTAAATGCACTTGAACCCAGATCTATACCAGGAATATTTAACCCCTTTCTTGAGCGTAGCTCCCCTCCCACTAATACCCGACACTGGATCTCCGTATTCGGAATTTTCTCAACGACCAATTGAATCAACCCATCGTTTAAGAAAAGGATATCCCCTTTGTGCAAAGCATTTGGCAGTTGCTTCATACTTATTGAAACTTGGCTTGCGTTTCCGACTATGTCTTCAACATTAAGGGTAAATTCAGCATCTTTATCTAGTTGCACCGAGTCATCAGCAAATTTCCCGATACGCATTTTAGGTCCCGGCAGATCCGCCATAATTGCAACCCGCTTGCCGATGCGTTCTGACGCAACTCGGATATTTCTTATGACCTTTCCGTGATACTCAAAATCCCCGTGTGAAAAGTTCAATCGAGCAACATTCATTCCCGCCTGAATCATATTTTCTATCATTTCAGGTGAATCAGAAGCGGGCCCAATCGTGCACACAAGTTTCGTCTTGTTAGTTTGAAGAGAGGTCATCGCAAGTACCTTTTGCTTTCAGTTATGTTTACTTCCTAGAGATTCCGAGCATTAGTATCAGCCACTAGCTTCCTCAAAATAATGAGGTAAAAGATTGATAGAGATAGGCCAGAATCATTATAATGGTGACGACATATATAGAATTAGCTAAAACAGATCCCACATCAAATTTGGCCGACGTCTGCTGTTTATTATTATTTATGTTCTCCGACACTTTATCTCTCCGCAGTTGATTGCTTATTGACGAACAGTGAAATAGCTTTTTTCCGACCTTTCAAGATCCACGACAATGCATTACCGGCAGGGCAAAAGAACCGACACCAAAAAAGAGACATGAAAAAGGCACCAATGATCGACAGCGGCAGGATGTACCATTGAATACCTACCCCCTCCAAAGAAAACATCATGGCAAACGGTTCAAACGCCCCGGCCGATGGCAGTTGCAAGAGAAAGATTAACATCAGTGCAAGCCATAAGAAGAAATTGGCCACATATCTAGTCTGCTTGAGGACGGCAGGAGTAGGGTTAAAACGGTTACCGCTTATCTTATTCAGAACAAACTGAATGCCATAGAAAGGACAAATCTTATAGCAGTAGATATTCTTGCCGACCAAAATAATCGCACCAACAGTACCAATTACAAGTATCCACCAAATCAAATGCTCACGTACGGAGGGCACATATCCCATAAACAAACCGGCAAGACTGCCAATCGAAATTGCGCCATTCAAGTAAAAACCTACCACACCAATAGTTGTAGCCATGTATATGTGTTTCCACGGTGATTTGTTAACTCGTGGCATAAATGCCAGGGCAAACAACAAAAGGATGAGAACTTCCTCATGACCAAATTTCCATGGCGTTTTACTCCAGGTTCGCTCTAATTTGAAATAATTAGCAGCAGCAACATGAGCCCCCGCTCTCACTGCTTCAGCCGCTGCCATTGTTGTTACAGTAGCGCCAGAAACGGCGTCAATGTCATCGCCCACGATAAAATTATCTGACACCGAACGGTTGATAAATTGATCGCGGTAATTAGCCTCTTTAATTTTCTTTATGAATGCAGGGGTTTCTTTGTCAGCTAATGGGATAACCTCATGTACCTTGGCATCATCTTTTATACGGATACCAAAAACAAACGGCCCACCATATCCTTGACCTTCCTGGATGAGGATATACTCTCCCTTGCCATCGTTCTTTTCCCCAACCTGAAAAACGACTGGATCATCATTAATCTTTTGTAATTCTAGATCAGCATATTTTGACCGTATCAGGGACTCATAATCTTCATCGCTGATTAGGATTCCGACGATATATGCGATGATCAAAGATCCAAATGCTCCATAACGTACAATTGACCAGAGGCCCGATCGGTCTTTTGTAGCAGGTGTAACTGTCTCTAGCGATATTGGTGCTTCATCCCGTACTCTCTCCGTATCAGTTTTTACGTCAAGAAGCGCCCCTGATCTCTTTTCAAGCCGCTGTGTGCTGTACCTGAGAGCCGCTGTAAAGGATATAATACCGGGGAGACCAAAGAGGAGTATTCCCATACTTCCTGCACGAGGAACTCCTTCGAGTACTGCACCTACTCCCCAGGCTATACTAAAGAGGATTAAAATTATTCCACAACCAAGCCCAATCCAGGCCTTCCAATTGAGCGTATATCGTTTAGATAACTCCAGCAGAAAAATTGCAGCTCCGGTCGACAGCAAACCAAGCATATACCAGGTGAAGCTCATCATCAGAATATCTCCTTATGAGATAAGATGCGCCTCAGTAAAAAACTAAGAATTATGATACCTGGCAGACCAAAAAGCAGCAGTCCCATACTACCAGCCCGGGGAACCCCCTCAAGTACTGCTCCGACACCCCAGGCGATACTGAAGAGAACGAGACCGGCTCCGGCTCCAATACCTGCCAAATTCCACCAGTTGCTGATGATGTATTTGCTTGAAAGCAAATACATTCCATAGATAATAGCTCCTGTGAGAGTGCCAAGTATATACCACGTGAGATCCATCATACCTCTTTCCCCAACTTCCAGAATTTCTTTACTCGGTCAGGATCGCTTACCTTGCCATAGCCAAAAAGAATATCCATTTCCCGCATAAAACTATGTACTGGGCCGGGAGAAATTACATTCTGGGCATCAACCAGTCGATGGTGCCAGAAATCCGGTTTGTTATATGGACAAGCACAAATGCAATTCGCACATGATCCATCGTTATCTATCCAGAACTTATTGCATTTCTTGGCATCATTGTGGAATTTCAACACTCCAGATGATGCATGCCAGAGATAATCCGGGTCAGTTGAATAAGTCGGTTCCCACGTAGGGTCATCATGAGTGATTGCCTGTGAAGGGCAGTCGTCCGCGCAGCGTTTACAATTCTTACAGAAGCTGGCGACGCCAAATGTTCGAGGTTTGTCGTATTCAACAAAATCAAAATCTGTATAAACCTTACTAATGCGGACCCTGGGACCGTACTCTGGAGTGATGATCTGGCCATTTCGGGCTCCTTCTCCTAAACCAGCAGCAATTGCATACGGAGCATTAATCCCCACATCGTTCATCGAGGCTACGGAATGATATCCAAGACGCTGCAGGAACACATTAATCTGACCAGCAATTTTGATGGCATTTGCATATGCATCACCGGTGGTGGCATCAGCAAGCCAGCTCGGTGCTGCAGCTATAGCGTGATAATCCATTTCTACCAAGATGACGATGACGCTCTTCGGGACAAACGGAAAGTCTTTTTCCCAAGTCAGGATTCGTTCATTATGGACATCATACATTGGATCATAATCCCAGCGTTTGTCACGTCTGGTAATACCGCAACGAAGGGCTCCAAATGTTCTGGCGGCACTTTTGATAACAAGATTTGCTTCCTGAGGGCTGCTAAACTGATATTTGTCCTTAGACAACATATCTTGCCGCCAGTGTGACACGGCGTCAGGGTGATTGGGTCCTTCCATCCCTCCTCCGCCAAGCTGTTGCCGGGCACTTGAAAACCCAGCATGAGCAAGAGCAAATTCGAGTTGGCTGAACCCTGGTGTATCGCGATACGGCCCTCGCATAAACGTGCTATTGTCTTTATAAAAATTGAACTCTTTATGGCCCTGTGGATTTTCCTTTTCTAACTGTTTGTTAAAAGCAGCATTTCGTTCTGGGTGCTTGTCATTTAGAAGTTTGCTTTTCCCGAATACATTGATCTGGTTCCGCTGGTCAATCGGCTTGAAATCATCTTTAATCGGCAACGGAAACTCTTCGTGAGGGATGCCCTCCATACGTTTCATAACAGTTACACCGGTAGCAGCAGCTGCGGCGACCCCTGCTCCTGCAATACCCAGTTTGAGAAAATTCCGCCTGCCAGTATTTAGGGCCTTGTCGTCATTTTCAATCTCGGTGTTACTCATTGATTTGCTCCTGTCTATTGGTACTTTGTCCAACGATACCGTCCTATCTAAGACTTCTTCGTTCGAAGTAGTCTTAAAGTTCATCCTTGAACATCTATATTTACCACATTGATCAATGATACAGAATAATGGGGCAAATAAACCAAGAAATATAAAAAGATTGTTAGGTATATAAATTGAAGAATGTAAGTAGAAGGTAAGTTTAAATGAATCCGAATTAGATGGTACTCAAGATAGATATCATATCTTGGCTATTCTCTTTCGTAGTTTAAGATTGCCCGGCCCAATCTAGGTTGAATCGACTTCACCCCAGGTTATAGATATGTCTGATTATCATAATTTCTCATATTTAAGGTTAATCAAATCCTGCCAGCGGAAATCTCTCATTTGGTCCAAACTCCTTAATTCTCATATATCAGGAAACATCTTAATCTTAACCGACCATCATAGCGTCACCTAAATTCTTTAGGCTATCCGGCTTCCTCGGACATACACCGTAAATGTTACTCGCCGCCTATACACACGACACAAAGAACAACGACGAGACAAAACGCCAAATGGATGTGGCGCTTGTTTAACCAATGACCGGATTTGGCACGAAATGCAAAATCAAAGACGGATAGGGACAAGACCGTTCAAGTGAAAGTATTAAAGTTGAACCTAACAACCAAAATCAACCGAACGGTGAAAAGAACATGAAAAATGTACAAGTTGTTGCACGAGAAAATCACCCGTCATTAACCACTATTACCCAAGACCAAGCGGATTTGTTAATCAAGAAAGGCCGGGCCGAGGCATTGGAGTATGACGGCGATGAACTCGGAAAGATATTGTATAAGAGGCAGCCCGAGTCTGATTACAAATACGGGTCAGAAAAAATCGATCTCGGAAAAGGGCAATCAATAACCATTTTTAGAGATAGCGTTTTTTCTCGATAGAGTTGTTAGTGCAGGTGTAGCGATTGCTACTGCGATCATATAAGCTATGCAAACTCAAATCAGAACGGCTACCAAAGAAGATTTACCAATAATTCAAGCTATTGCCAAAAATACGATTGATAAGTGCTATCGTCCATTTTTGGGTGATGAGGGCGTTGATTGGTTTATCAATAGTGGTGAATCAGATAAAGAATTAGAATCGAATATTGCAAATTGTGACATTATGTTGAAAGGCAATGTCATTGTGGCTTTCACTATTTATTTTGACGAGTTAATCCATTTGATGATGGTCGATGTGAACCAACATCGTAAGGGGCTTGGAGCCGAACTTTTAGTTCATACAGAAAAGATGTTGTTTGAAAGAGGGTGCCAGAAAATACGCCTTGAAACATTCGAGGGAAATATACAAGCTATCAATTTTTACAATAAGAACTCTTGGTCTATCACTAAGAAGGAAACGGGTGAGGAGTTCGGTTTTACCCGAATATTTTTTGAAAAATCTGGATAGTCAATTTTAATGACTCTAAACTCACCTCTACTGGCCAGCCCACATCAAGATACAGCAGACATCTACACAGTTGTTTCCCGGAACCAACTAAACAATTTATCTAGGAAGAGGAGTCATACAACGTCAACCAGGAGTACCGCTACACTCCAGGTCGACGTTGTTTATTATGCTGGAAAGTCTATCTCCCCTTATTCACAAGGGTAAGGAGCAATTATTTACCTGGAGGGCGATAACTAACTGTCTTCTTTGCTGCCGTATCAACCTCGTCTGGAGTCATAAGAACAGTAGTTTTGATCTTGACGGCTCCACTAGCATTGACTGCTAGTGAGAAAGCAGCAGCAGTTTCATGGTCTGGAAATTCTCCAATTGCAACACAATCATCTTCACCAAATGAGAAGTAGAAGGCTTCTATGGTTCCACCCATTCCTGTTATTAACTGATTTACATGGTCCACTCGACTTGTAGCCCCTTCTGCGAGCAAACCCTTGATTCCTTCACCTACATAAGAAGCTTGAAATAAATATTTGGCCATTTTTTATCTCCTTTTGATTTTGGTGAGATGGAAATCGGATAACAAATTCGAGAAATATTCCACCCCATAGGCTTGGATAGGCATGTCTCTCATCGTGTCTTGACATGCCTTGAAAATCGGTGTGACTTGAGAAATGATCACACGAGTAAAAAAACACTAACGCTAACAATCATGCAGTCAAGGAGCGTAAAGGCTACATTGTAGTATATTTCATGATACCCACAACCTACTCAATCAATCAGTTATGAATAGGGGGTCAGGTAGGAGAATCGGAACGATTGCCATGATTCAAGCACTACTTCAGATTCACAGAAAGAACTGAACCGCTCCGCTCTGCTGCGCGGAAACAACAACCCCAAACCCCTCCGATAATAGACCCCACCCTGCCTTTCCGACACTTTCCCGATAATCAATTTTGCCATACCTGCCCATCTGGTAGATAGGAGTAATCAGCAGTTTTCCTATTCATTCAACCAGGGAGGCAGATCATGTCCAATCCAATCAAAGACAAATTCATCGAACACATGGAACTCTACGGGCTCAC
>JBPCUV010000013.1:0-5358 GCA_051010975.1 Desulfocapsaceae bacterium | reverse complement strand
GCCGATCTAGGGCTGACAGAAAAAGAACTTGCTCCCATAGCCGCTCATGCACTTGAGCAATTGCGGGTTCGCAGAATTCCTGGACTCGACGTGAACACCTCGTTGGCTATTCTCCAGAAATGCCTGTAACAATGACAGCTCGACGTTTTTTTAGGCAACCCTCATCACATCGACAAGCTCTGAAACATCCTTGATCTGATCCACGTTCCTCACCAGTTCGACTATTTTCCGACACTGAGATAGCGGTAACACCTCGGTTGCCAGTGAAGTAAATTTAACGATCAACTCGTCCCAGCTCAATGGATTTTCCGGGTCTCCTTTAGGATGATCAAGTCGGTGCTCGAACTTTTTGCCGTCAGTGGTTTGTATGGCCACCCTGGCAGGCCATTTCCTTGGGAATTTTTTGTTCAGCTCAGGCTCCCGGATGCAGTGTATCCGTTTCATACATTCCCTGATCCCGGGATCGTTAATCTCATCCATTTGATAACGGTTGAGAAAAGCATCTTTTCGGAGAATTGCTAAAGCAGCACCAAACGGCATCGAAAACTGGGCATCGACGACGGACAGCGGATTCAGCTTTTTTTCCACCGGCTCAGCCACAAGATCAAACCCGGCATCCAGAATCGCTATCTCGACCCGCTCGATTTCTTCTGGCTGCAGGTCATTGAATTCCATAATTTCCATGATACAGTCGATCGGACCTTGTTTATAGCGGCAGCAGGCATGTGGTTTTATCGAACTATTCATGACCTCCCAAGGTGTACTCCAATTTTTGAGTACGGCCTCCGGGTCGGAGTCTTGCGAGTAACCATGCAGAAAACCGAACTTACCCTCAATAATCGTGCCCGGTCCGGTAAAACCTTCTCTTGCAAGGTCGGCAGCTATTATCCCACTGTGCGCTGCCCAGCCAGCATGCAAACGCTTGGTAAAAGCGCCATCGGAAAGAAATTCGAGTGATCCTGCTGCTTGGCTACCAGCAATGCCCAGGGCGTGGCTAAACTCAGACGCTGACAGCTTCATTATTTTTGCCGAGGCTGCCGCTGCTCCGAATGCACCACAGGTACCGGTTGGGTGAAATCCCTGGCGATAATGGGATGTGGGCTTCAGGGCAATGCCGAGTTTAACCATCAATTCGTAACCAATAACTATTGAAGTGAGCAGTTCGACTCCGCTGCACTTAGTGCCATAGCCAGTTGACAGAGCTGCCGGGATGACGGCGACTGCAGGATGGAGTGAGCCGCTGTTTACGACATCGTCTAACTCCAATGAGTGTGCGGCAGTTCCGACAGCCAGCGCAGCAAAAGATGGCTCACTCTTCCTGTCGGTGCCAATAATTGGAGTCTGTTCATGTACAGACTTTTTACGCTCGGCGAGCTTCAGAACAGGACTTGTCGAGTCAGCAAGAGTGCCCCGAACAGCACAACCCAGAAAGTCTAGCAGCAAATACTTGGTTCTATCGACAACTTCCTCACTGAGATCAGTAAAGTCGGTTTGAACGCATGATTCGCTTATGGTGCGGGTAAGATTTTCGGGGATAGATTCCATTGCAAACCTCTTGTGTCAATTTGTTGAGAAAGGTTATTCCAGCACAAATCCCTTTTTGGCCAAGGCAATGAAGTGGGCTACATCAATCTCTTTGGGACAGACGTGAGAACAGGCCTTGGACGTATGACAGCGGTAAACACCCTGATCACTGAAGATCATCTTGAGCCGCTCTTCTTTTTCCTGTTCCCTAGAATCGAGTACTCGGACTATTGAGGCCAGCATCGCATTTGGCCCGAGGAAGGTTCGGTGGCTGCTGATACATGCAGAAGCACAACAGAAACAGTTTATACACCTGGTGGCATCTACATAGTGCTCCAACTGTTCAGGATTTATCTGATGCTCCTCCCCATCTTTACCGGGCGGGAGCGGATCAATAATATAAGGTTTGACACTGTTAACCCGCTCGTAGGCTACATCAGAATCGACAACCAGATCTCGAACAACCGGGGCTACCTGGAGCGGTTCCAGAGTAAAACTCGTTGTGCCGAATATCTTGACCCCATTCTCTACCAACAGCTCACAGGCCAGCATCGGTCGACCGTTAATTCTCATAGAGCAGGTCCCACATTGCCCATGTTCGCAGGATGAATTCCAGGTAAGGGTGGGATCCTGTTCATCATTTATGATTCTTAGAAGATCGACAAAGCGCATAATAGGCCCTGCCTGTACCTCGTAAGTCTGATACCGAGACTTGCCATCTTCCGAGTTTCCGCGATGAATTTTAAGGGTTAAATCGTATAATTTAGACATAAGATCACCGTGACCAGTATTCTTCAGGGTTAATAGCTGCGCTCAATAAAGTCGAACTTTTCGCTGTGCTCGCCCCCTACTTCGAAGAGGCTCATATCGATATCCCTTTTCGATAGATGGCAGTCCCCGCTGTCATCGATGGCCACCAGACTGTGATGATTGAACTCATCGAGGCGCTTGCTGAAGTCATCTCTGAAATGAGCTCCTCGAGATTCTTTTCGATGGCGTGCGGCGTGACAGATAGACTTGGCTACAAGCAGCAGATTCTCAAGCTCCCAGCGCTGCAGAAGTTCTTGATTCATTGGCAGTTGACTGCTGGAAATCGATGTCTGTAATGCACGATCACCGATATCCTCAATCGTATCAATTGCCTTTGAAATTGAATCCTCGGTTCTGAATACGCTGACCTGGTCAGTCATGGTCGTACGCAGAAGTGATCGCAATTTGCCAACACTCTCCTTGCCCTTGCTGTTCAAAAATCCGGAAAATCGGTTTTGATAGTTTATCGAATTCATTTCATGATACGCTCTAGGCATGGATTTCAGGTAGTCGACAACTTTATTGCCGACGAGACTGCCCATGGTGATGAGTTCCAGGATAGAGTTAGTACCTAACCGGTTGAAACCATGAAAACTTGCGGCGGCACACTCCCCGGCTGCGTAGAGACCGGCAATTATCTGACGGCTGTTGTCTTCCACCTCGCCCCAGGCGTTGGTTGGAATACCACCCATGTGGTAATGGTTGCTCGGTCGCACCGGGCAGAGATCTGTTTTGGTATCCAGGTTGACATAGCGTTTAAAAAAACTGGACACCTCTGGTATCTGCCTCTCATGAACCTCATCAGGCAGGTGAGTGAGGTCTATCCAGACATGAGAAATCTTGTGATCTGAATTGAGAATTCCCCTGCCCTCCCTGATTTCTGACTCTATGGCTCTGGCTACCAGGTCACGGGGGGCAAGCTCCTTCATTTTAGGAGCATATTCGATCATAAACGGTTCAAGATCCTGATTCCTCAGAATTCCTCCAACGGATCGCAAGGTTTCACTCGCGAGAATACCGGGACCAACAATTCCGGTGGGATGAAACTGGACCGCTTCCGGGTCCATTACCGGGAGGCCGCTCTGCAGCACCAGGGCCAGACCGTCCCCTGTGTTCTGTCGGCAGTTGGTGGTTACCTGGTAAACCTGACCGCTGCCGCCGGTGGCAATGACGGTGGCCTTGGAAAGGATTTTCACGAAAGCACCTTCTTTTTGTCTGAAGGCGATCACCCCGTGACACTGTTTATTTTCGATCAGCAGTTCAACACCAATGGTTTGGTTGAGAAAACGTATTCCCTTCTTCAGCGTTTCCCCCCAACTTGTGTCCATGATTCCTTTTCCGGTTCTGTCCGCCTCAAATACCGCACGATATACAGAAGATTCGCCAAAATTTCTGGTATGCCCGCCAAAGGTCCTTTTGCTCAACCTGCCATCTCGGTTTCTTGAGAAGTGCATGCCTCTATTCTCAAGCCAGAGGATCTGTTCCCAGGCTGACTCACAAATGGTTTTGACAACATTCTGATCGGCGGTGCAATCTGACCCCTTCCAGGTATCGAACATATGATAGATGGTTGCATCAAGAGGATCTTTCGGATCCACGGCCGCCAGACCACCCTGGGCCGTCGAGGTATGTGATTTTTGTGGATGGGTTACTTTAGTAAGAGCGATGATGTTCGTCTCCGGGCGGTTTTCAAAGATTTCCGCAGCACATCTCAAAGCAGCACCGCCAGCCCCAACAATCAACACATCGCAGTGGAGAGTAGCGTCTATATCAATTTTCATAAGTAACCCCGATTTGTAGTGAGCCTGCCAAGCCTATCCCCTGCAACCCAAATAAAAGCAGTACGATGATCACCACCGCTGAGGCTATCTTTATGGTCTGCCGGTCGTTCAGGTAGTCTTTCATAATACCAATCAAACCGTAACCGCCGTGGTAAAGTATGCAGAGAAGCAGAACTACATCGACTGCAATAATTAATGGTTGATTAAGCCGTTCTGTAATCATCGCCACATCGCGGCCCACTGCAGGATTGAGGTGCATGAACAGCATGTGCGCAGGAACTAAGACAAATAAAAATGCTCCGCTCATTCGTTGCAGTTTCCAGAAGATAGATCCTTTGGCTTTAATTATTTTCTGCCCCACAGCAAAGGTGACAATAAGACTAAGGATCAAGGCCGTGAGCCAAAAGAAAAGAGGACTTACTTCCTGATTGCCTAGGAACATCAGGTAGCCGAGCAGCAGAATATAAATAATTGACAGGGTTCCTGCCCAATCAAGCAGCTTTTCATCATGGCGGGTAGTAAACAGTTCGTAGACCAGCAATCTGCCACCATTTAAACAATGAAATATCACGGGTACGGCGAGTAACCATTCGAGAAACACGAACAACGGCCCGCTGAACATTTCAGCTTTCCGAGCAAATATTTCGGGATCGGAGAGGGTCGACAAGGTATTGATATGAAGAAGCACATAAGCCAACAGGAGAAGTCCTGTCACCCTGTGGGCCCAGCCGACAACGTAGCTTTTACCTCTGTTCTGGTTCAAAGCGAGAAGATTATCTAAACCTAGATTGTAAAGATATTTTTTAAAATTGGTCATCTTGACACCTTGTGTCTGTCTCACGATTGTGTTGAATTCGAACGATCGGACTCAAGCGTCTCCAGATACACCAGAAAACTGTCAAGAGCCATGTTTATGTGATTTTCAACAATATTTCGAAGCTCGATAGGATCACTGCTTCTTGTCGAGAGATTGTCTAAAATTTTACGATGTACCGCGAAAGATCGGTTTAGATCATCCTGGTAATAGTGAAAAGAAAATCGATGCCACAAACTCTGCGTTCTTAATGATGTGAGCGTGTTGATCAGTAGTTCGTTTCCGGAAGCCTTGATAAATATTTCATGAAACCGTAAATGGTCTTCATAAAACGACTGAGTGTTACAATCAGCAACGGCATGCTTCATTTTCTTGAGAACGCTCTCGAGTCGTTCAAGTTCTTCTGTGGTTATTCGCTGATGAGCGAGC
>JBPCUV010000012.1:0-4266 GCA_051010975.1 Desulfocapsaceae bacterium | reverse complement strand
ATACATGGTTATGTATTTGGTGCTACCAGAGGTATTCCTTTCAAAGAGGATGTGAAAAATGATTTGACAGGGGTTGTCTACGATCGGCACAAGTTTGACCTGGGAGCGAGTTCAATTCTTTATGCCCGGGATCTGTTCGAGGAGGCCTGTCGAGCACCTCATCCGACTATCGAGAAATATGTACTAAATGCAGAGAGCTACGAGCTCAAATTCAGAACAAAAGATGATGCCACCGGAAGAGCTGAGTTGGAGCAGGATGAATACTATAGTCCGCTTCAGCAGGGAATTTTCGATGCTGCGGATAAATATGGGGCAGCGGCAGCAGTTCTGGGCTATAGCATGGAGGACTTCCGGCCCTGGTTCAGCTATCTGTTGACGGCTAAACTGGCCTTCCCGAAAACTTCTGAAATCGTTACAATGAGGCACCGGCATCACCTTGATGATTTTCACGGAGCAGCAAAACCAAGCAAAAGTAAAGTCAAGGGCCCCATGCCATTGTGGGATCGTGGAGAATTCAGTCTTAGATTTCAACCGTTTCTGAGATCGAGACTTTTCTGGAAACACCTAAAGACAGTCATAAAGAGTTGAAATGCAGAAGGTAAATAATTCCAGGTTCGATTTGTCCGGTAATAGTTTTTTCAGGGTCATGAGATTCAACCTGGGAAATACATTATTTCCCACCGGGAACTATCGTATGGGGACTGGCCTGAGGCCTGGTCTTACTCTTCTATTTCTCCACTGGTTCGGCCGGCCGCTGTTCAGATTATTAATACGTTACGAACCGTACCTGCACAGAATCTATCAGTGGATAGGGAAAAAACAGCGATGATCACTGTTGCTCCGACCAATTCAAACAAAGCTTCGATAAGTCTTTTTACCGTTGTTCTTTGTCTTGTGACATGCGCCCTTTACTATCATTTCTTCTTCAACAGGGCTCAAGTAGCGATTGATCTTGAAGTAGAAAGCCCCACGGTGTTCAAACTCTACTGGAGTGGCGATAAACAAAAATTTTCAGAAAGAAGGAGCGGTTCAGTTAGAGTTTTTCCGCGAGAGACCTCCTATAGTTTCGCACTAACTGATATCTCTGACGTCGCTTTTCTCAGGCTAGACCCGCTTCAATATCCAGGGGAAGCAGTTGTTAAAAGTATCGTGATCAGCCAAACTGGATTTAAGGATTATTCGATTGATCTGAGTCAGGTTGAGCCTTTACATGACATTGCGGAATATGAATTTAATTCTGACGGATTGCACGTAAAATCAGCAGGACTAGATCCTACCTTTCTCGTGGTTCCTCAATTGGAAAGACAGCGGATTAACTGGTTAACTGAAGTGTCTCGGTATGTGCTGATCTGTCTAACCCTAATTATTGTGGTAAGATCATGCGCCTCGCTCCAACAAAATTATTCCTATGTACCAATCATGTTGGCAATGGTTCTGGTGCTTGTCACTACAATGGCAGCCACCAGCAAAAGAAATGCTCATCCTGACGAGCGAGTCCATTTGGCGGCTACGACCTATTATCAGGATCATTGGCTGCCCCCAGAGATTGAGGATCCGGCAATTGCTGGAACCTATAGCCCCTATGGTATATCAAGACTAAATAATGGTGAGATTTATTATCTCCTGGCCGGCAAGTTTTCAAAAATATTGTCTGGGTTTAATATCGATACTCTCTTTTTGCTTCGCTCATTTAACATTTTTCTCTTCAGCTGCATTTTGCTGTATTCCATTAGCTGTGTCTACGCCCGGCTAGTTGCATTGCCTTTCTTGATCTCACCCCAAGTCTGGTATATTTTCAGTTACTGCGGTTCAGATGCTTTTGGATTATTTCTCTGTTTCGTTGCAGGGTGTCAAATCTCCAATCCGGATAGTCATCTAAATCATATCCTAGATGCCGATCGTCGATGGAACCTCTGGTACGCCGTACCTATTATATCGTTCCTGCTCGCCTTGATGCTTTTGCTGAAGGTGAATTACTATCCATTTATTGTCCTGTCTTTTTTCTGCGTTCTCTGGAAGGTGTTTGTTGACGCTGATCCGGATAAACGCGGACTCCTCGTCAGGCGAGTTGCAGTAGTCATCGGGCTTGCACTGATTGGAGCCGGTCTAAGATTTGGTGCTGACTACTATGTGAACGATACAGATAGACAGGACAAGCTCCTTGCTATGCAGGAAGAAAGAGCTCATCATTGGTTCAAGCCAAGCACAGAACTAGACAAGAAGCATGTCACCATGTTCATGAAAGACCGCGGGACAACATTACGATCCCTGGTGTTTGGCAGATATAACTGGTTTGGTCACACTTTCGTGAGTGGGTTCGGACATTATGGCTATTTCACCGTTGCGGCACCGGCTCGTTACTATGTTATGATCAAA
The DNA here is from genome assembly GCA_051010975.1 of Desulfocapsaceae bacterium. Classification (GTDB taxonomy): domain Bacteria; phylum Desulfobacterota; class Desulfobulbia; order Desulfobulbales; family Desulfocapsaceae; genus JABDQA01. The sequence goes on along the minus strand of JBPCUV010000012.1, from coordinate 1,890 downwards.
TGGGCGGCAGGGGTCTTTGTCACTTTTATTTTTGGTATGGTACTCATTCGCGGCACAAGTGAAACAAGGTTGCTGGCCTTGACTGTTCTACTACTAGGGGGAGCTTTAATCGGCGCTTCACTGCATCGATCATGGACAGTAGATTTTCAGGCACAGGGGCGGTATCTCTTTCCAATATTGCCAATGATTGGAGTGTTATTGGCAAGAAGTGGTAATTTGTTTGCAACCAAATTATTTACCCTACAGCTTTGCTATCTATATATACTTTCCATCTATTCCTTTATATTTGTAGCACTTGTATTTATACCCAGGCCTTTTTAGTAAAAGCCATAAGTCGGTAGGTGCGGGTAGTTTCATCACTGAGCTGCTGAAATTTCTGCGTATTGCCCGTTTAAAGGGCAGCCTGAAAAAGCTGTCTGGTATAGTTCGAGCGAGGGTTCGAAAATAATTCTGATGCCGGTCCCCGTTCTATAATGCGCCCGTCCTGCATGACGATCAACTCATCAGCGACCGCTCTGATGACTTTCAGATCGTGGGAAATAAAGAGATAGGTCATCTGGTATTCCTGCTGAAGACGGTTTAGCAATTCAATAATCTGAGCTTGAATTGTCACATCCAGAGCGGAAGTGGGTTCATCGAGAATCAGCAGTTCCGGGCGCAGGATGAGCACCCGGGCAATGGCTATCCGCTGGCGCTGCCCCCCTGAAAATTCGTGGGGATATCGCTGAGCAGCCTCGGGGGGGAGTCCTACCGCTTCAAGGGATTCAGAAACGAGTAAAGCTCTCTGCCTTTTGTTCAGATTTTTTTTGTGGACGACCAATCCCTCTGAGACAATGTCATCCACCGTCATTCGCGGTGACAAGGATGAGTACGGATCCTGAAAGACAATCTGCATTCTGTCACGCAACTGCTTGATTTCTTTCTTTGTCGCTTGATCGAGCCGGCGATTGTTGAAAAGTATGGCACCGGTGCTGTTTTGCAGTTTGAGTAAGGCTAGAGCCAGCGTTGTTTTTCCTGAGCCGGATTCACCGATAATTCCACAGGTAGTACCCTGACGTATTGAGAGAGAAACATCATCCAGGACTTGAACGTCATTATCAGCAGTACCGAAGAATTGACTTAAAAGACCTGATGAACTGCGAAAAGAACAGTTTAAGCCATCGGCCATAATATGAACTGGGCCCTCAGCCTTGGTTTTCCTCGTGCGGCCGGGAATCGCCTGGATGAGCCTTAGGGTGTAGTTGTGTCGGGGATTGTTGAATATCTGGTCGGGCGAACCGTGTTCCATGACAGTTCCCTGCTGAAGGATATAGATGTAGTCAGCATACCTGCTTACCAAAGCCAGATCGTGGGTGATGAGGAGCATGGCCATCTCGTACTCATGTTGAATGTCCTTGATCAAATTGAGTATCTTCGCCTGAATGGTTACATCCAGGGCAGTTGTCGGTTCATCGGCGATCAGAAGGGCAGGGCGGCAGGCCAGAGCCATGGCAATCATCACCCGCTGTCTCTGACCTCCGGATAGCTGATGAGGGTAGGAACTGAGACGCTGATCAGGATCCTCGATACCGGTTCTTTCAAGAAGTTTGATCGACTCATTGACGACTTCATCTTTGCGCAGCTTTCGGTGCAGTTTCAGTGACTCAGCGATTTGGTTACCGACGGTATACACCGGATTCAATGAAGTCATCGGTTCCTGAAATATCATGGCAATGCGATTGCCGCGAATCTGCCTGACCGAATCAAGTGGAAGTTGCAGAAGATCTTCTTTTTCAAAGCGGATTGTTCCGCTGATTTTTATGGGGCTATGTTCTTCGAGAAGGCGCAGAATAGATAGGGCGGTGAGTGATTTCCCTGAGCCCGATTCTCCTACCAGGGCAACGGTTTGCC
>JBPCUV010000011.1:0-4343 GCA_051010975.1 Desulfocapsaceae bacterium | reverse complement strand
GAGCTGCAGGATTTCACCTCTGACTTAATTATCCACCTACGGACCCTTTAAACCCAATGATTCCGGATAACGCTTGGATCCTCCGTATTACCGCGGCTGCTGGCACGGAGTTAGCCGATCCTTATTCTTACAGTACCGTCAGAGCTCTACACGTAGAGCGGTTTCTTCCTGTATAAAAGCAGTTTACAACCCATAGGGCAGTCTTCCTGCACGCGGCATGGCTGGATCAGAGTTGCCTCCATTGTCCAATATTCCTCACTGCTGCCTCCCGTAGGAGTCTGGTCCGTGTTTCAGTTCCAGTGTGGCGGATCATCCTCTCAGACCCGCTAACCATCATCGCCTTGGTAGGCCGTTACCCTACCAACTAGCTAATGGTACGCAAGCTCCTCCCCGCACAGTAGCTTTCATGAAGAGGCCACCTTTCTCTAGATTCAAAGTATAATTCCAGACGTATCAGGTATTAGCACACCTTTCGGTGGGTTATCCCAGATGCGAGGGTAGATTACTTACGCGTTACTCACCCGTGCGCCACTCTACTAAAGTTCCGAAGAACTCGTTCGCGTTCGACTTGCATGTGTTAAGCACGCCGCCAGCGTTCGTTCTGAGCCAGGATCAAACTCTCCAGTTTGATATCCTAGACCTGCTCAAAAGCAGGTTACTTATATAGTGCTTACTTATATAAGAGCTCTTTTCTGAATTACTCAAAAAATTGCCCCTTGTGTCCGAAGACACGTGGGCCCGTTTGCGTATTGCTGTTATTCAGTTTTCAAGGATCGTCTACACAGCCAGAAGCTGCCCACTCGTGACGAGTGCGGAAGAACGTCAATCTAATATAACACACACTGCTTGTCAACTAAATTGTCGTCCCACAAAACACTTTTACCGCAGCAACAACCACCGCAAAAGCCGCGACAAACTATACCCTCTTACATCCTTTGTCAATACGTTTGTAGTGGTTGGATGAAAAAAAGTTGATCACTTTTTAACGATGTTGATATATTGTTTTTATCAAAGAAAATGTGGCTGCCCAGAGTTCTGCCGGGGAACTACGCTGCCCGCACCTTCAAAAGAGACTTCCCCGCGACTATGAAAGATAAAAACAAGTTACTCAGAAAACTGCCAAAGGTAGACGAGTGTTTGGCCAGGCTGGAAGATCACATAAAGAGGCACGATACTCCTCTACTCATTGCCAAAAAGGCCGTGCAGCAGTCGGTCGAGCAGCTGCGAAACGCACTGCTCCGCGATGAGCCTGTCCATTTTCCTGATACTCAGGCAGAATGGGACGAGATTTTCAAGAAAGCGATCGAGCGATCGATGGCCTTGAATCTAAATCGAGTCATCAATGGTACCGGTATCGTGGTTCATACGAATCTGGGCAGATCACTTTTGCCCGAGCATACCATAAAACAGCTCTCCATGGCCGGGGCGTGTTACACGAACCTTGAATTCAACCTGAAAACAGGGAAACGAGGAAGCAGATATAGCCTGGTCGAAGATATTATCTGCGATCTCACCGGAGCAGAAGCAGCTCTGGTGGTTAATAACAACGCCGCCGCCGTGCTCATAGCTCTTGATACGCTTGCTCGTGACAAAGAAGTTATTGTCTCTCGCGGACAATTGGTCGAGATTGGAGGGTCGTTCAGAATCCCTGATGTGATGAAAAAGAGTGGCGCAACCCTGGTTGAGGTCGGGGCTACGAACAGAACTCACCTCTATGACTATGAGGGTGCCATCAGCGAGGCAACCGCTATGTTTTTGCGGGTACACACCTCGAATTTCAGAATTATCGGATTCACCTCTCAGGTGCAGGCGGAAGAGCTTGTAGAGCTTGGAGCCAAATACGATCTTCCGGTTATGGAGGATCTTGGCAGCGGTAGTCTTACCGATCTCGCCCAATTTGGCTTACCTCCAGAGCCGACGGTTCAGGAGGTGGTCAAATCCGGTGTTGATGTGATTACTTTCAGCGGTGACAAACTTCTTGGAGGGCCGCAATCTGGAATTATCGTTGGAAAAGAGAATATAATTACCCGGATAAAGAAAAACCCCCTGAACAGAGCGCTTAGAATTGATAAATTCACACTTGCATCTCTGGAAAGTGTTCTCAAAGACTACTACGATCAGGAAGGGGTACTGACCAAAAACCAGACTCTTCGAATGATCAGTGAGTCGCCTGAAACGATTAAAAAGAGAGCTCAGCGGTTCTTAAGACGAACAAGATCGAAAATCACCGATAAATGCACCTTGAAGTTAGTGTCTACAGTTTCTCGTGTGGGAGGAGGTGCTCTGCCCGAATACGGCCTGAAAAGCTGGGCGGTGGAGTTACATCCTTCTGAAACCTCGGTTTCAAGGGCTGAAAAGGACTTTAGAGCCTTACCTGTACCGGTGATTGGCAGAATAGAAAATGACCGGCTGCTCATTGATTTTCGCACCGTACAGGATAGCGAGATCCCCGAACTCTGTTCCGAACTGATCACCTATTTTGAGTAAATCCACTACTTATGATCCTTGAAAATTCACCGTTTTCCTTATCTGCGTTTGACCTGAAAAAATCAGATTTAATGGTCTTTGGCCATAAACTTGAAAAGATCATACTGGCGACGATTCCCACTTCAAAAGAGGTTGCCTTTGTCTCCAGGGAAAATCTGAAATCGATAAAATGCGAACTGTCTAAAAACAAGAAGAGACAAGCGCTGGACAAGGTGTTCAAAAATAATGTTCCCGTTTGGCTGAAGCCGGATAAGCTTTTATTGCCCCTTGATTGTGCAGACGACACAGATCTGGCTATCCTCGTTGACGGGGTTGATGATCTGCTTATTGAAAAGGCTTCGAGTCAATGGCTGGACGAAACCCAGTCTGCAATTTCTCGACAATTCATTGAAGCCAGAAGTGACTTCATAGATCCACTTACCTCACTTTTTAACGTTAATTCTCTCAGAGACTATCTTGCTCGAATAGCTCTAGAAGAGGTGCATTTAGTCCTGGTTGAATCACTACCTCCTGCAAAGTCTGTGAAAGAGGCTTTTCTGCATACAGCAGATAGCGGCCGCATTCTTGAAGAATTCAATCGTTTATCGTTTCCACTGTTTCACCTGGGGCAGTCGGTTTTTTGTTGTGTGGTTGCCCGCAGAGAAAAAGATTTCATAAAGTCTATGTGTCACTCTTTATCAAATTTTGCCAGAAACAGAGGACTCAGACGCCTACATATCGGGTTCAGTTCATTTAGTAAAAAACGGCACCAGAATGTATCGTCAGACCGGCTGGCTCAAACTTTTATTGATGAAGCGTGGAAAGCACTACAATGGGCAGGACGAAGGGGGCCTTACTCTTTTTGTGATTATCAGCTTCTGGTAAACCCGGAACTCTTTCCATTGAAAGCAATCAGCAGAAACACCATAGGTAAGTTGTCTTACCGCTGGAAAGATATCAAGAAGTTTTCTCTAGTTTATCTGAAACCGGATTTTCATGACCGTAAAACTTTTGATGTGTTTATGACGAAGTACTTGGACAAAGAGATAGTTGTCAACGATGACCACGGCTATTTTGTTTTGCGCCAGGGGAAAAATGCTGGCAACACAGAGAAATGGGCTTCATTGCTGATCAAAAAGGTGATAAAAGCTGAAGGTGAGCGTTATTCATTGTCAGCAGGTATCAGTTCTTATCCTTTCCGCGACTATAAAAGACCGGAGATTGCCCGTAATTGTATGAAAGCACTACTGCATGGCACGTTCTTCGGGCCTGGCAGTTGTGTGGTGTTCGATGCCCTCAGTCTTAATGTAAGCGGTGATGCCTATTTCGGTGAAAGTGATCTTTCTGGTGCGGTTAAGGAATACCGCAAAGGCCTAGAAATCGCCCCGCACGATGTCAACCTTCTCAATAGCCTTGGAGTTGCCTATGCGCTAATGAATATGAGTGGCAAGGCTTTTGACATTTTTAACCAGGTCCTCGAAGTAGATCCTAAAAATTTTATGGCTCTGTTTAATCGAGGACTAGGTGAGAAGAAGCAGAACAATTACAATCAGGCGGTAAAATCATTTACCCGGGCACTGGACGTTTTCAACAGAGAGGATGATGAAGAAACAGCAAGCATCAGCGAATTACAGTTTCAGTTAGGTGTCTGTCAGTTTAGTATTGGAGAATACCGAAAGTGCATAAAAGTATTGAATAAATGGCACTCTTCACAGAAAAACGAGCGGGGGATCGAGCGTTGTTTAAGATTTATTGGCATCAGCTACTATCATCTTGGAGACTTCAAGCAGTCGGCCAAATGGCTGCAACGGGCACTGGTTGTAAACCAATCTGACAGTGAAGCGCTCAGCTTGTTAGGCACGGTATATCTCAAAACC
>JBPCUV010000010.1:0-13062 GCA_051010975.1 Desulfocapsaceae bacterium | reverse complement strand
TTTCTTGGCAGCGGCTTGGGCATTCGCAAAGCCATACCGCTTCGCGCAGGATTGTCGATTTCGAACTTCTCTTCTTCACGCAGATACCGATAGAAACTGCGTATGGCAACAAGACGTTCATTAATGGTCTTGGCAGCCAGCTTCTTCTCAAGAAGCAGATCCAGATACCGTTTGACGTAGGCAGGCGTTGCCTCTTCAACCGGTACGGGAAGCCTGAGAAGAAAGTATTTCAGTCGATACAGGTAGCTACTTACGCTTTGAGCGGTGTAGTTTTTTCTCTTCAAATACCTTCTGTAATTCAGTATGGACTCGGCGAGGTTCATGGCGCTCTCCCTGTTCGATACGATCCATTGCCTTGAAGTATTCATTCTCCCTGGTCAGATCGGTCATTTTTGCATAACGCATGGTCATCTCGATTTCCTGATGTCCCAGAATCTGCTGCAGCACTTCCAACCTCATACCGGCATTGAGCATATCGGTGGCAAAGGTATGGCGCAGATTGTGGAGGCTGTAGCCTTTATCGGAGAGACCGGCACGTTCAAGGCATTTTCGCATCGCACTGTGGGCAGTGACATAGCTGATGGTCCCTGGTCCCGATCTGCCGGGGAAGAGATAATCGGATTGTGTATCTCTTTCTGTGAGCCAGTTCTGCAGGGCTTGTGCGGCATCCTCGTTGTAATACACAGCGCGGCCCTGATAGTTCTTCTCGCCCACATAGATCAAGATCTTTCGCTCAGCGAGATTGAGATCGGATACTTTTACCTCCAGCAACTCGCCGATGCGCATTCCCGTGCGCAGCAGGAGCAGAATCAACGCTCTGTCTCGTACGGTGGTGATTGCGGCAAGAAGACGCGGTACATCTTCGGCAGGGATGGCCCTGGGTAGTGCGTGAGGCAGTTTTACTTTAATCTTTGGCTGCATAATCGTGTGAGGCAAGACACCTTGATCGACCAGGAAGACAATGAAGGCACAGATTACCCGTAGGTAGTTGACAACCGATGCCGGCTTTTGTTCACGGTCCTGTTCATATTGTACAAAAGCACTGATGTCTTGGCGAGTCAGGGTATAGATAGTTGTTCCCTGTCGTTCAAGATACCCGAGGAAGTACAATATGATACGTCCTGATTGGTTAATGATACTTTCCGACAGGTTCTTGATGTATTTACCGTAGAGGTATTCTACCGCCAGCTCCGAACCGGCAAGTCCACGTGAAGCCAGACGTGAGCACCAGCGATGGGTAATATGGCGCTTATAGCTGGTAAAATAATGGTCTGGAGGTGCGTTTTCGGTCCTGAAATGGTGTTCAGGGGCAAATGGGGGGTCAAAAACGGGTTTTTGGGGTACCGCGAATTCTTCGGTCATTTTCGTCTCCTTTTTCTTTTGTAGAAAAAACAGAACGTTAATGACCTTAGTATACCATTTATACGGGCGTCATTTTGTTACTTGGAGTCAGGAATAAGGTTAGTCCGCCCGACCATCACCTTTGATAAGATCTCCAAGGATTATCTAGTTTATGGTCTGCAAATTCTTCTCTCATTATAACTATGGTTCAGAACGCTATAATCTTATCGTCAGGTCGGACATTCCCGCCTTCCATCACCTCTGCAAATAATCCTTCGCGCGGCATTATGCAATCGCCGGTAGCCTTTTTGATCACACAGCCACTGTTATGACATTCCTTTCCAATTTGAGTGATCTGCAAGACCACGGACTCACCAACACGGAGCTTACTGCCGAGAGACAAGGTACCAAGGTCGATACCACGGGTAATAAGGTTCTCGGCAAACGCACCGTCCTGGAGGGATGGTAGAATTTTTTTTACGTGGTCGATGCTTTCTCCAGCTAGTAGGGAGACTTGGCGATGCCATTCCCCTGCATGAGCGTCTCCATCTATACCCCAGTCCTTCTTGAGCTCGATCTGCTTTTGAGCTTGCTTCACTATGCCTTTTTTGTCGCTTATACATACTGCTTCAACAGTACCCATCATAGACCTCCTCAGAACAGATATACTTCTGTTAAACTGCAGGGTTCAAGGATTTGCCCCGGACCCGGGACGATATAGCCGTCGGCATGGACGATTGAACTGTGAGCATATGAGAACCTTGTTGGGAAACTTCAGTGATCCGACCGACCTCATTAGGCGCGTTCTCGACCACCACACGAATGAAACTAGTTCTTGAGCCAGGATTGCTTATTTTTGCCGATGCCTGTGCTGTGATAGTGTGATTAAGTGACTGCGTCCCCTGATATCATGTCACCCTCCAATGGAAGCCATGGATTGCTGCTCATTGAATCCGCTGTTTATCTCGGCCGCTCTACCGTCAATGTGCCGACCTCGCATGGCTCTCCGAATAGCGATATCAATGTCTTTGTCCTTTTTGCCGCTTCTAAGCATTTCTTTTAGATCCAACACTCCTTCGTCATAGAGGCATGTTTTCAGTATTCCCGAAGGAGTCACCCGCACCTTGTTGCATTGAGCACAAAAGCATCTAGATTTTCCCTCGATAACCCCAATTGTGCCTTGAAAGCCAACCATAAAGTAGAGTTGTGCCGTCGAGGGTCCGTGAGCTAGAACAGTATGCAGCTTCGGAAAAAGGCGATTGATACGGTTTGTCAGCAGTTCCGCCTGGTTGACAACGGTGGATACATCGCCTGAAAATGGCATGTGTTCAATGAACCTGACACTGATCGGCAAATGTTTCACAAAACCAGCCAGCGAGTGGATCTCTTCATCTGTGGTGTTATCTGTTACAACAGTGTTGATTTTAAGTTGAATGCCGCAAGATACAGCTTCGTCAATTGTACGGAGCACCTGATTGAGACGGTCTCGCCGGGTTAGCTCGACGAATCGGGACCTGCTCAAGGTATCGAGACTGACATTCAAGCCAGACAGACCGATCTCTTTTAATCTCTTTATATATCTATAGGTCTCGACTCCGTTTGTGGTGATGTGCAGATGGGGAACCCCTAATTCGCCCTTCAGGTGTTGTATAAAGGACATGCAGTCAAGCCTGGCAAAAGGCTCTCCGCCGGTCAATCTGACCTTGTTGATGCCCATCCTGCAGAAAATTGCCACAATTCTAGAGAGTTCTTCAAATGTGAGAATCTCATCGTGCGGCATTAGATCTATGCCCTTCTCAGGCATGCAGTAGATGCATCTGAGATTGCATCTATCAGTAATTCCTATACGGAGATAGGTTATCTTTCTTCCGTGATTGTCTGTGAGGGACTGGGCAGGCCCGGAGGGCTTGATTGGTGTCGATGAATAGGTAGGAAATATTATGTCAGACATGCTCACTCCTTTCCAAAGTCGGGAGGCACGACCGTTTCCGATCCCATCCTGTCGGCCTCAGACCATACCTGCATAGATTAAGGTCAATCGGCTCGGAGTTATTTGATTGTTCACTTCTGTGCAGACACGCTCTTATGCAGAGTTCATTACAAGAAGGATGCCAGGAATCAATGTGTATAAAGTCAATTGGACGGTTTTTAGTGAGCAGATGATAATTGTCTACAATTTCAGTCAGATAAATGGAATGATCGTCTCAGATGTTTGGGGGGCCGCAATATATTGGTAAATATTTCCATTCGAGACGAGGTGTTTAGAAGGATCATATCAGGCAAGAGTGTTACTATTTCGAAACATCGAACTAGGTGCCTGCTCCTATCTCGTGTATAGTAGCAGGTCTGAGAGATGGACTGGAAATTGCAGCTAGCAATGAAGACAGTTCTCTCAAACCAGTGGGGTGATAGATGAAATTTAGAACGTCACTAGTTGCAATTCTTTTTATCGGGACTTTTTTTAGTTCTTCTCTCGTAGCTCAGCCCTCGATTCAAGTTGGCGTTGCGAGCATGATCACACCTGTCAGCGCCGTCAGATATTATCAACAGGTGGTTGAGTATGTGGGAAGCAAACTCGGTATTCCCGCAGTAATGGTGCACCGCACCACCTATGACGAGATTGATGTGATGCTGGAGAATCAGGAAGTCGACCTCGCCTTCATATGTTCGTCACCCTATGTACTCGACAATCAAAAATTTGGCGTTGAGCTTCTGGTTGCACCACAGGTCGATGGCGAGGCTTCCTATCATTCTAACATTATCGTGCATAAAGACAGCCCGATAGAAGAGGTCGAGCAGCTAGAGGGGAAGACGTTTGTCTTTGCCGATCCTAAATCAAACAGCGGTCGGCTTTATCCCACTTACATATTAGCTAAGCGCAATGAAACTCCTGAAAGTTTTTTCAGCTCCTACCAATATAGCTATAGCCATAACAAGTCGGTTGAGATTGTGGCCAAGAGACGAGCCGATGGGGCCGCGGTCGATTCTATCGTGTACGATTTTATGGTTAGCAATAACTCTCCATACTCAGAGCAAACGAGGATCATACATCGTTCCCCAGCTTTTGGTATTCCGCCGGTGGTCGTACATCCTGATATTCCTCCCTACTTGAAAAGATCATTGTTGGCAATCTTCTTGGAAATGCACAACGCCCCAGAGGGAAAAGCAATCCTTGAGGCAATGAAGATTGAACGATTTGTTGAGGTTCCTGACAGCAATTATGATGGTATTAGGGCAATGAGAGCCTTCATCAAAAACAACAAGGACGCTCTTGCAGAGGCTGATTCAGAAATAAAGAAGGATGCTTCAGATGACAACGAGCCAATATTGTTTGGTGTTCTGCCAAGAGATAACCCCATTATCGCTTATGAACGTTATCAACCTCTAGTCGACTACCTGTCAAACGTGACTGGCCTGAACATTGAACTGCATCTCGAGAAAAGCTATCCGGACGTGGTGAATAAATTGGGGCAGGGAAAGATGTCGTTTGCTTTGCTCGGTCCTCTTACCTACCTCGATGCCTATAAACGCTTTGATGTGCCACCGATTGCCAGGAGCAGAACTTCCAGGGGGGAAATATTTTATCGCAGCGTTATTGTGACCGACCTGGATGGCACCATAAAGGAAATTTCCCAACTTGTGGGCAAGAAGTTTGCATTTGCGGCATTGTGGTCAACTTCGGGCAATCTGATTCCCAGGTATATGCTCGCCTGGTCAGGCATACACCTGGATGAGTTATCGTCATATCACCATTACAACTACCACGATACTGTCGCCAAGAAGGTCATCAGCAACGAGTTTGATGCCGGGGCAATTCGGCTGTCCACGGCTGAGCGATATGAACCGTATGGTTTAAAGATAATTGCCACATCCGATCCTATCCCCACTGGTCCAGTCGTAGTTTCACCCCGCACACCTTATGCTGTTGTACAAAAAATCCAAAAGGCTTTGCTGGCCATGTCGACGGATAACAAAGGAATGACAATCCTGGCAAAACTGGACCCTGATCTACAGGGTGGCTTTGTCGCCGCCTCTGATGCTGATTATGCCGGGATCAGGCAGAAAATCAACGCGGTACCAACGGGTTGTGGCAGAGGCTGTCATCCCAATGCCTTATTTTAATAGGGGTTACATGGGTATATCCTTACAAAAAAAATTCATTCTGGTGGCCTTTCTGTCGGTATTGGCGATCACGGCGGCAATCAGTGTGTTCGCGGCTCTCAAAACCCGCTCGGCACTCTATAGCGCTTCTGAGCGCCAGGGACGGATGCTTGCTGAGACCGTGAGTGCTCTTATCATCAATGAGTTGATTTACGAAAAGCTGGGCCTGGTTGAAGAAGGGGGGCTCATAGATAATTACATGAGAGACCTCAGTCAGCATACCGAATTGAATCTCAACTTCGTTGCGGTACTGGATGACACCTCACGGGTTATCTCTCACAGCAATTTCCGTGAGTATGGCAAGCATTACTCCGATCCCTTTCTCACACAGGCCCAGGAGGCCGGACAGGTGCTAGTGAGACCGCACAAAGATGAGTCTGAGGACGGTGCACTGGAGTTTGCTGCTCCGTTATCGATCGAAGGTAAACGGTGGGGCATTCTACTCTTTTCTCTTTCGCTGGCGGATGTTGAAGAAGAAATCAGCGCGATGATCAATCAGATCCTCCAACACTCTATTTTGGCCTTATTTCTGTTGTGCCTGCTGATCTATTTGCTGAGTCGTCGTTTCATCAAGCCGATCATTGACCTCTCTCAAGCCATGGGTGAGGTCGAGGTTGAAATGAGCGAGAAAGTCATACCGGTGAAAGGAAATGATGAGCTTGCACTGTTGACAGAAAGCTTCAACGAGATGGTAAGGCGTATCAGAAATGCCAATGAGGAAATGAAACTTGCTCATGAGAAATTACTGCACTCTGAAAAGCTTGCAACCTTGGGCGTTCTTTCATCAAGTATCGCCCACCGGATCAACAACCCCTTGGGCGGCCTGTTTAACTGCGTCGGCCTGCTTCGTAAAAAAGGTGAAGACAGAGAATTCAGGGCGAGCTATCTCGATCTCATAGAGGAGGGGCTTGAGAGCATCAAGCAGACGGTGGGCCAACTTCTGTGGACAGCTGGCCGTCAAGGCGGTGAGGAAAAACGATCTCATGTACAAACCGTGCTTGGCAGCGTACTCAGATATCTCGATTACCGTCTCAAAAAGCAGGGAATCGAGTATCAGCAGGATTTGGATCATGATCTCCATTTACCAGTCGCACCGCATGATATGGAAGAGCTCTTCCTGAATATTATGATCAATGCCATTCAAGCGATGGAATCTGGGGGACGGCTGCAGATCCAAGCATACAAATCTGAAGCTCGGGTATATATTACGATAGAAGATAGTGGGATTGGTATACCTGAAGACAAGATAGAAGAAGTTTTTGACCTCTTTTATTCAACCAAGAAAGCTGGAGAAGGCACGGGAATTGGAATGTGGATGAGTTACGAACTCGTTAAGAAGTACAAGGGTGAAATTCACATTTCCAGCCAAGTCGGAACTGGTACGAAAGTCACTATTAGTTTCCCGGAGATATTATGAGTGAAAGCATTCTCATAATCGAAGATGAGAAAATTGTAAGGGTAACGCTTGTCGATGCCTTAAAGTCAGAGGGGTACGCTGTTCTATCTGTCCAGGATGGCAATGACGCTTTTACGGCCCTGGAAGAATCCGCCTTTTCATTGGTCATTACAGATATCCGCCTACCAGGAGTTGGAGGGGTCGAAATACTGAAGAAATGTATAGCCGAGTCACCCACCACACCGGTCATTATGATGACCGCTTACGGAAATATTAAAGATGCGGTGGAGGCCATGCAAATTGGGGCATTTGACTATATCACCAAGCCGTTTGATTTAGAGGAGATGCTCTTGACAGTGCGGCGTGCATTAGACGTGCATACGATTACTCAAGAAAACATCCGCCTAAAAAGAGAGCTGAGTAACTATTACGGATCACCTCAGATTATCGGAGAAAGCAAACCAATGCAGGTGGTTTTCAGCCTGCTAGAGAAAATCAGTAGAACAGAATCTACAGTTTTAATTCTTGGTGAATCCGGCACTGGTAAGGAACTTGTTGCCTCAACCATCCATTTTCAAAGCAGCAGAAGAAACAAGCCAATAGTCCGAGTGAATTGCGCAGCCTTACCAGATGATCTGATAGAAAGTGAGTTGTTTGGCTACGAAAAAGGGGCTTTCACCGGTGCCGCTGCCCAGAAGCCCGGCCGCTTTGAAATGGCAGATGGTGGTTCAATCTTTCTGGATGAAATCGGTGATCTGCCAGCTCTGACTCAAACTAAAATACTGAGAGTCCTTGAAGAGCGTACCTTTGAGCGGCTGGGTGGCACCACGTCGGTTACCGCCGATGTCAGGATCATTACTGCAACCAACAAAAATCTTGAAAAAGAAGTTCGCCAGGGAACCTTCCGCGAAGACCTTTATTATCGATTAAATGTTATACCAATCGAAATACCTCCGCTACGCGAAAGAAAAGAAGATATACCGCTCCTGGTTGAATCATTCAGCAGAAAGCTAAATGATCAGATGGGCACGGATGTGGCCTTCTCACCAGAAGCGGTAGAGGCGCTGATGAACTACTCTTTCCCGGGAAACGTTCGAGAACTGTTGAACATTATAGAGAGAAGCTTGGCGCTGACAGACAGCGGTATTGTCCACCCCGTCGACCTCCCTGCCCATGTTGTGAAGCATCCACAGAAAAAAACACTCCTGATCCCCTTGCAGGAGATCACTGCCGAAGCTGAGCGGGAACACATCCAGCAGATATTGGTCATCACTAAAGGAAATCGTTCGAAAGCATCAGAAATACTTGGTGTAAGCAGGAAAACTCTCTGGGAAAAGATCAACCTGCATAGACTCAATGTTTGATTTTTGGATTCGGCCGGTTCAAATTCTTGCTTGTTACTACAATGTAACACTCGACTCTTGGCCAATTTTCATATGAGACTGATATTGCTTAACAAATAGCATATTGGTGTATTTCTTCTTATTTTCTATTCTCTCCCCTAAAGGAAGTGCAGAGTAAAGTACTGTAATTGTATAATTTATTTTTAAAACAAAATTTACTTCGTTACATTTTCGTAACATCCCCCCCCCTTCTAGGTATGGCACGATTAATGCTATTCAATGGTAATACACCATTCGTGTATTGGGCATGAGATTAATGAAAACCAAGAAATGGAGGATGCTATGAGAATCAAACGGAGGGACTTTCTGAAACTGTCCGTCGCTGCGGGTGCTACCGCTGCCCTAAGCGGTTGTGCAGGAGGGTCGAGCACTAACGCTCTATCTACTGCAGACACCGGCGGCAAGGTAGGAATTTCCCCAGGTGAGTGGAAGCCGACTACCTGCCAGGGGTGTACTACCTGGTGCCCGGCAGAAGTCTTCATCCAGGATGGCAGAGCGGTTAAGGTCAAAGGAAATAGATATTCCAAACAAAATGACGGCAAAGTCTGCCCACGAGGGCATATGTCGCTCCAGCAGGTCTATGACCCGGATCGAATAAAGGTTCCGATGAAGCGTACCAACCCCAAGAAAGGCAAGGGACAAGACCCGAAGTTCGTGCCAATTACCTGGGACGAGGCCCTTAACACGATCGCTGACAAGATGATGGAACTCCGCAAGAATAATGAGACAGAAAAGTATTGTCTCATGCGCGGACGCTATACTTATATGCGTGACATCATTTACGATGTAACTACAAAAGTTTTCGGATCTCCCAACAATATCTCGCATAGCTCTACCTGTGCAGAGGCCGAGAAATTCGGCTCATATTATACAGAAGGATATTGGGCCTACCGAGATTACGATCTCTCCAACGCGAAATACATCCTGATTTGGGGCTGTGATCCAGTTGCCAGCAATCGAATGGTTCCAGCCACCATCAAGCGGCTCGGCGATGCCTTGGACCGAGCCACGGTCGCGGCGGTCGACCCCCGCCTGACCACCAGTGCAGCCAAAGCCAATGAGTGGCTGCCTTTAATGCCGGGCACCGACGGCGCACTAGCTCTCGGAATAGCCCATGAGATTCTCACGAAAGGAATTTGGTACAAGGATTTCGTGGGGGATTTCAAGGACGGTACAAACCTTTTCAAAGCGGGCGCTACTGTCAACGAGGCTGACTTTGTCGAGAAAGAAACACACGGCATCGTCAAGTGGTGGAATATTGCGGTCAAAGACATGACCGCAGCCAAAGCATCCGAGTTAAGCGGAGTACCAGCAGCTCAGATAGAGCGTGTGGCACTCGGAATGGCAGCAGCAGCCCCAAAAGTCACGGTATGGATGGGCCCTGGTGCTGGAATGCAGGCCAGAGGCGGCTACTCCGCAATGGCAGTTCATGCTCTGGGAGGTCTGGTAGGCGGAATTGATAATGAAGGTGGTTCTCTACAGACCGCCAAGATTCCGGTCAACAGCCTCAACAAGGATATCCTGTCAAAGCACCAGGATGATCTCGCTAAAAAACATTCCAAAAAGGAAAAGATTGACCAGCGCGGTCGTCTAGAATTACCGGTTATCGCCAAGGGTAAGTCCGGTGGTGGGGTATCGACGAACAACGCGGCGGTCGGCATCCTAAACAAAGACCCCAACGAGATCAAAGTTCTCGTCGGCTACATGAATAACTTCGTGTTCTCCTGCAATGGTACGGATCTTTGGGAGAAAGCTCTGGCCTCGGTTCCGTTCACCGTTCACCTGACCACAAATGCATCGGAGTTCACGATGTTTGCGGATATCATCCTGCCTTGCACGGTGAACATGTATGAACGCTATGGATTCATCAAAACCAAGGCCAATCGCTACGCCACTTGTTCGCTGCTGCAGCCGGTCATAGACCCGCTCTGGGATGTAATTCAGGATGAGTCAGAATTTCCGTTTCTGATAGCAGAAAAACTGAAAGAGCGCGGATTTTCCAATCTCTACGACTGTCTTGTTGAGATGTACTCAGATCCTGAGACAGGAGCAGTACCCAAGGACTCCAAAGAGTTCACCATATACGCGCTGAAGTACTATACACAGCCGCTCTGGGACGGCAAGAAAGATACCCATGGTGATAAGATCAATGGCTGGAGCGATATGCTGGAACGCGGTATGTGGAACTCCGAGGCCTATAAGTACAGATCACATTGGGGCGGGAAATTCAAGACAGCTTCTAAGAAGTTTGAGTTTTACAGTGAGACCTTGAAAAAGGCACTTGAAGGACACGCTAAGAAACACAATGTGGATGTTGATACGGTCCTTGCAAAATGCAACTATACGGCTAAAGGCGAAATGGCATTCGTTCCCCATCATGAGCCGCCGCTTAGACACGGAAGCAAGGCTGAGTATCCGTTTGATTTCATCGACTACAAATCCCGGCTCAACCGTGAGGGAAGGAGCCAGAATGCTCCCTGGTACTACGAGTTCAAACATGTCGATCCAGGCGATGTCGGAGGCCAGGATTCTTTGAGAATCAACCCTGTTGATGCCCAGAAGCTAGGAATCAAGGATGGTGACAAGGTGAAGATCACTTCGACGGTTGCCACTGGCGAATGCGTTGCCCGGGTATGGGAAGGCGTACGCCCCGGAACAGTAAGCAAATCATATGGCCAGGGACACTGGGCCTATGGTCGGACTGCAACGGATGATTTCGCCAACAGTGCTACGAGGGGAGTCAACAACAATACGATCATCCCTTGGGAACTTGAAAGGCTTTCCGGCTCCAACGCCAGGAACGGTGGTCATGCTGCCGTCAAGATCGAGAAGATTTAGGTAGGAGGACAATAGAATGACACAATATGCAATGATAATTGACTTGAGAAAATGTGTTGGCTGCGGTGCCTGTGCTCTTGCCTGTAAGACCGAGAACAACACGGCTCTGAGGCGTAACGGCCAGACCCATAACTGGGCTGACTTTGTGCACGAGACAACTGGCTCATTTCCAAACACCATGTACCGCACTTTGCCGGTTCTCTGCAACCACTGCAGCGAAGCTCCCTGCGTGGAAGCCTGTCCTGTCGAGCCCAAGGCGATGTTCAAGACAGAGAACGGCATAACGATGCATAACGACGAACGATGCATCGGCTGCAGGGCCTGCCAGGAGGCGTGTCCATATAGTTTGGATGAGGTCGAAAAGGACGGAGCCCATGGTGAATACAGCGTCATCAGCTACAATGATGAGGGAGAACCGACCCAGCCGTTTTTTACCGACAAGACCCAATTAGTTCCTAATGGGTCTACCTCAGGTGCTGAATTGGCTGAGATTGCAGGTGCAAATCCGCCTCACCAGACGATGTATTCTCACCCTGATTACGAGAGCGTGCGTCGAGACAATATCGTCGAGAAATGTATTCTCTGCGATCATCGCCTAAAGAACAATGAATTGCCGGCATGTGCGGATGCCTGCCCTTCAGACGCCCGAGTGGTGGGTGATATCAGTGATGCAAACAGTGAAGCGGCAAAACTGCTGAAGAAATACGAGCACTTTGTCTTGCTCCCGGATGAGGGCACCAAGCCAAACGTCTATTATATCCGGAAGTACTCAGCCCGGTAGTACAAACAATAACCGACCAGGGCTCCTGAGTGTAGTCTTCATGAGCCCTGGCCTAGACCTACTAACAACACATTATGGTTTCTCAAACTGACGCGATAACTCGCGGTAATTGTTTTAAATTACTTGCGGCCTGTTTCTATGAACCCGAAAAAGATCTGTTTGTCGAAGAAAACCTCTGCCAGAACCTGAGAGACCTCCTTGACGGTTGGGCCTCCGGCGCAGCTAAGGCCGCATCGGATATGGGGCTAGCCTTGTCAAATCTCAACCAGGAAGAATTGAGCATTTCCCACGCAGAACTTTTTATTGGACCATTTGAGCTGATAGCTCCCCCCTATGGATCTGTTTACCTCGAGAAAAATCGTCAGATCATGGGTGATACGACGATCGATGTACTCAAAAGCTATGAGGAGGCAGGACTATCGGTGGATGAAAAGGAGCCGTCCGATCATATTGCAATAGAGCTGGAATTCATGTCATTTCTGAGTACCAGGGAAGCAGAAGCCAGAGCGCAAGGTAATACCATTGAAGCTGAGAATTTTTTCGGACAGCAAAAAGATTTTTATAACAATTATTTGCGATGGGTACCGAACTTTTGTGAGGCAATAAAAAAAGGAACGAAGAGTCCTTTCTATCAATCTCTGGCGGACTGCCTTGACAGGTTAATAATGACCTGCCAGAAATGTTACGGGGCGCCTCAATATACCCAACCCTGAGGGACAATAAGATTCAGATCGATGTCATCACTGAGCCTTATACAAAAACTCGCTTCACACTCCACCCAGCAGACTGCGGATTTTGCCCATGACAGGTGCCTGCGAAAACGTCTTGCTGGTTTTGAGTGTACAGAGTGCATTGACGTATGTAAATCCGGCGCCATATCGATCGGTGATAGTGGTGTCAGCTTCGAAGCTAGTGCATGCAGCGGATGTATGCTGTGTGCCAAGGCGTGTCCGAACGACGCCTTTGTTTTTTCAGAATTTGATGCCGGATCTCTGTGCTTCGCTGAGGATAAGACTGAGTTTGTCGTAATATCGTGTCACAAACAGAGCCAGATATATCCGGAAGAACGGCTTGTACCATGTCTTGGCGGAATCGCCACAGAACATTTACTGGCCTTGAATATGTCTGGAAAGTCTGCCCTG
>JBPCUV010000009.1:0-2902 GCA_051010975.1 Desulfocapsaceae bacterium | reverse complement strand
AATCCAGCGGGTCAACCGTTGGATTGCAACCAGTAACTTGAGAGAGAAGAGGAGTGTGCTATGAAACGGTTAATGACAATACTCGTCGCCACAGTTTTTGTTTTCAGCTTGCAAAGCGCAGTTGCAGAACCGGTGAAGATAGGGATGATTACAACCCTGTCGACAAAAGCAGCCTACCTTGGTGAGGATATTAGAGACGGCTTTCAACTGGCAGTTGATCAGGAGGGCGGTAAACTTGGTGGTGTGGACGTAGAACTCATGGTTGAGGATGACGGGAGAAAACCCGAAAAGGCCAAGCAGATTGCTGAGCGCTACATGAAGAAAGATGGAGTCAAGATTATGACCGGCATCGTTTTCTCAAATGTGGCCATAGCCGTCGTGCCCAAAGTGGTTAGGGATGGAGTCGTTTACCTAAGCGCCAACGCTGGTCCTTCAAAGCTTGCCGGCAAATGCTGTAACGAAAACTACTTCAGCGTATCCTACCAGAACGACAATATAGATGAGGTCGTCGGCCAATTTGTCAACGATTCCGAGCATCAGAGCGTCTATCTGATCGCCCCCAATTACCCTGCTGGAAAAGATCATTTGGCGGGTTTCAAACGCTATTTTAAAAAAGATATCAGTGCGGAAGTTTACACCAAGCTTGGCCAGTCTGATTATGCGGCTGAGATAGCTGCCATTCGCGCCGCTAAACCCGATGCAGTTTTCTTTTTTCTGCCCGGAGGTATGGGAGTTAGCTTCATCAAGCAGTACGCCCAGGCAGGGCTTTCTGAAGAGATCCCCCTTTACGGACCGGCATTCTCGTTCGATGAGCGCCTTCTCAAGGCCGTTGGTCCGGTAGCGCTGGGTGTGAAGAATGGCAGTCAGTGGACCCATGATCTTGACAATGCAGCCAACAAACAGTTCGTCGCAGCTTACCGAGAGAAATATGGTCGAACCCCGACCCTCTATGCCAGCCAGGGATACGACACGGCCCGTCTTATCGGCAGCGCGCTCCAGGCAGTTAATGGGAATGTCGATGATCTGGGTGCGTTCAAGAAAGCATTGAAAGATGGAAATTTTGATTCTGTAAGAGGGAATTTTTCTTTTGGAACCAACCAGCACCCCATTCAGGATCTCTATATCCGTGAGGTCATTAAAACTGACGACGGACAATACACTAATAGCACTATCAAAAAGGTGTTCGAAAATCACGTCGATGCTTACGCTTCCGAGTGCAAGATGTAGATATGGTAGTGGGGCTGGACGAAACTGATCCAGCCCCGCTCTGATTGCGGTCTATGATTCTATTTATTGAACAGCTACTCAACGGGCTGCAACTTGGCATCACTCTGTTTCTGATGTCTGCCGGCTTGACGCTGGTATTCGGTATCATGCAGGTAATCAACCTTGCCCATGGTTCCTTCTATATGATCGGGGCCTATGTGGGAGCAACAGTCACTGGCGTCACGGGCTCCTTTGTCCTTGGGGTTATGGCAGCCTTGGCTGCTGCCGGCTTAGCAGGCATGGCCGTTGAAATTCTAGTGTTGAGGCAACTATACAGACGGGATCATCTCGACCAGGTACTGGCAACCTTTGGTTTGATCTTTTTCTTCAATGAAATGACTCGTATTATATGGGGTAAACAACCTATTTTCATGGACATGCCGGTCTGGCTTAAAGGCAACATCGAGCTGCTGCCCGGGCTCGTGTACCCCATTTATCGTCTGGCTGTAATCCTCGTTGGTGCATTGGTTGCGCTTCTGCTCTGGTACTTGTTTTCTAGAACCCGGCTAGGTATGCAAATCCGTGCCGGCGCCTCAAATCGCGATATGATAGGTGCGCTTGGCGTAAATATTAAACTACTCTATACGCTCGTCTTTGGGCTTGGCACTCTGCTTGCAGGTTTGGCAGGGGTTATGGCCGGACCGATTTTCGCCGTGGAATCCGGAATGGGAGAATCGATTTTGATTCTCACTTTCGTGGTCATTGTCATCGGCGGCATCGGTTCAGTGCGCGGTGCAGTGGTCGGCGCTTTAATGGTGGGTCTGGTCGACACTCTCGGACGTGCATTCCTGCCTAATTTGTTCAGAACATTTCTCTCCTCTTCTTACGCTGACAGTGTTGGTGCTTCGCTGGCTTCGATGTCCATCTACATATTGATGGCCGCCGTCCTCATCTGGAAGCCGCGGGGATTGTTCCCCTCCTACAATTGATCATCTGATGACAAGCGGCGCCAGAAAATCTGTAATCGTTACGGCCGGGGCCCTGTTTTTCTGCCTTCTGCCGTGGGCGGCACACTATTTTGGCGAACAGTACCTGGTATCGTTATTTACCAGGATTTTGATTTACTCTCTGGCCGCAGTCAGCCTTGATCTGCTGATCGGCTACGGAGGGCTCGTCAGTCTCGGACATGCTGCCTTTGTTGGGATAGGAGGATATGTAACCGCTATTTTCTTTCATCACAGCTTCGAGGGTGAACCGCTAGCGGGAATATTTGCCGGCAGTGAGAATGCACTGCTGGTCTGGCCGTTGGCGATTATAATCTCCGCAGGTTTCGCCCTGGTTATCGGCGGTCTCAGTCTGCGAACCAGTGGTATGCATTTTATTATGATCACGCTGGCCTTTGCCCAGATGCTTTA
Organism: Desulfocapsaceae bacterium; assembly: GCA_051010975.1. Lineage (GTDB taxonomy): Bacteria > Desulfobacterota > Desulfobulbia > Desulfobulbales > Desulfocapsaceae > JABDQA01. The sequence goes on along the minus strand of JBPCUV010000009.1, from coordinate 281 downwards.
CTATTTTGCTGTCGGCCTGGAAAAATACGGCGGTGACGACGGCTTATCCCTATTTTCTAGAAACCAGCTGGTCGGAGTGGATCTTGGCAATGATGTTCATTTCTATTATGTCTGCTTGTTCTTTCTTGCTTTGTTCCTGTTTATCATTGACCGACTGGTTAAATCCCGTTTTGGCCTGGTGCTTCGCGGAGCCGCGAGCAACAGCAGAAGGGTCAAAGCTCTGGGAATTCCCGACAGGCGCTATAAGTTGATTTGTTTCGTCATTGGCGGCGCAGGAGCAG
>JBPCUV010000008.1:0-2642 GCA_051010975.1 Desulfocapsaceae bacterium | reverse complement strand
TATTGGCATCAGCTACTATCATCTTGGAGACTTCAAGCAGTCGGCCAAATGGCTGCAACGGGCACTGGTTGTAAACCAATCTGACAGTGAAGCGCTCAGCTTGTTAGGCACGGTATATCTCAAAACCGGGGAGGGCGATGATATAGCCTCTAAACTGTGTGAAAGAAGCGTTGAATTAGAGCCCGATAACCCCGAATATATAATCAGATACGCTCACACACTTACTGCGTCAAAACAAACAGAAAAAGCTCTGGATCTCCTTAAGAGCTGCACGAGATATAAAAGTTTTCGGGCAGATGCATGGCTTGAGATGGCTATAATACATCATCTGAATGGTGATATTCGCACCAGTGGTCGCTACCTCAAAAAGATCTTCAACGCTAAAACAGCTGCTCCAAATGTCTTGGAGCGAGCTAAAAAACTGCAGGCATCGTTAGCAAAAAGATGAGCTTAGTGAAAATAATTCAGAGGAAACCATATGAGTATTGAACCGAAATATGAACTAGACAACACAGTGGTAGGTGACTCTTGGAGAATGTTCAGAATCATGGGGGAATTTGTCGAAGGTTTCGATGCGCTTTCAACGGTTGAGTCTCCTGCGGTAACTATTTACGGTTCAGCCAGAACACCTGTCGATCATCCCTGGTATACATTGACGGTGGATATTGCCAGAGATCTGGCTAAATCCGGTTATGCGATTATTACCGGTGGTGGACCCGGAATCATGGAGGCCGCCAACAAGGGGGCGACAGAAGGAGGTGCGGTATCAATTGGTCTGAACATCAGTCTGCCCCACGAGCAGGAACCCAATCCATATGCCAACTTTCCACTACATTTTAAATATTTTTTTGTTAGAAAAGTAATGTTTATGAAATATTCAATGGCGTTTATCTGTATGCCGGGAGGCTTTGGTTCAATGGATGAGTTATTTGAATCGCTGACGTTGATTCAGACTCAGAGAATCAAGCCATTTCCAATCGTTCTGGTGGGGAGCAGCTTCTGGTCTGGTTTAGTCGATTGGTTGAAAGAAAGTCTTGTCGAAAATGGAACTATTAGTGAAACTGACTTGGAACTATTTAAAATCATTGATGATCCCTCAGACGTGGTGGATTATATCAAAAAAACAGTAATAGTATAATTTGTATTATTTCAGCTAGATAGTTATACTAAGCTAGTATATCAAAAAAATAGAGTAGGAAATCAGTTTCAAACAGATCAGCTAGAAGAGGGGTGAACGCATGGCACAAATCGATGCCTTTTTCAAATTGATGAATGACGAAGGTGCTTCGGATTTACATATGGTCGCAGATCAGCAACCGGTATTGCGAATACGTGGCGATATGGAGCGAGTGAAGTTCAAAGTGATGAAACACGATGAGCTCAAGGCCATGCTCTATGAGATATGTCCGGAATCTAAGATTAAGGTTTTCGAGGAAACCGGAGACATCGATTTTGGTTATGAGATACCTGGTCTGGCCCGCTACCGTTGTAACTTTTTCAACCAGAAGAATGGAATGGGAGCAGTTTTCAGAGAGATCCCTTCAGATATTCTCAGTGTCGAACAACTGGGCTTGCCTAAGGTTATCACCCGTTTAGCCCATTTGCCCAAAGGTCTGGTATTGGTAACCGGTCCCACCGGTCATGGTAAATCGACTACTTTGGCAGCCATTGTCGATGAGGCCAACAGGACTCGAAAAGATCATATCCTTACCATCGAAGATCCGATCGAATTTGTCCACCAGTCAAATAAGTGTATCATCAATCACCGTGAGGTCGGCACCCACACCAAAGGGTTCAGCCAGGCATTGAGGGGTGCTCTGCGTGAAGATCCTGACATAATCATGGTCGGTGAGATGCGTGATCTGGAAACCATGACCCTGGCAATGGAAGCTGCCATGACTGGTCATCTGGTGTTTGGTACCCTCCATACTCTAAATGCAATGAAAACTGTCGACCGTGCTATCGAGATGTTTCCAGCCCACCAGCAGGCGCAGGTTCGTTCGACATTGGCGGATGCGCTGCGTGCCGTTGTTTCCCAGACCCTCTTTAAACGCATCGATGTCAAGGGCAGGGTAGCCGCTTTGGAAATTCTTATCGCCACGCCGGCGGTACGAAACATGATTCGTGAGGCTAAAACCTACCAGATCATATCGGTTATGCAGACAGGTAAGAAGTACGGAATGGCTACCATGGACGATGCCATCATGGAACTGCTCGAAAAGCGGATGATCAGTCCTGACGATGCCTATTCCAACTCGATAGACAAATCAAAATTTGTCAAGTATCTGCGGAAACCGCCATCGGATTTTACCGAGGTCTAATCACTCGGGAAATCTCAACCATTTCGCCAATAGCGGTTTTTAGGCTCATTTGCTGTGATAAGCTGGTATTCGGCGCCACTATCGTTTATTTCGATGATGATTGTACCAACCTCTGATGTGTTGAGGGTGGAAATACCCAGCTTGTCTGCGGTGGTGAGCGTCTCTTTCGCGGGGAAATTCATATTTCCAGAATTTCCACTTGAGAAAACCATGATTTCGGGGGACACTTCAGTGAGCAAGGCAAATGAGTTTGATGTTGCCGAGCCATGATGCGGCGACAGCAATATAGTTGATTTTAAGTCCGCTTTGTTTCTGACCAGT
>JBPCUV010000007.1:0-4898 GCA_051010975.1 Desulfocapsaceae bacterium | reverse complement strand
ACGATCTTTTCGACCAAACTCTGCGTTATGCTCAAAATTTTATCCTCGGGATATCAATTATATGCCTGTGGTAAAATTTCTCGCATGCCTTGATTTTGAACGAAAATCTTAGTTTTACAAAAGGCTCTACCTACTTCGGATTTTCTTCTTGCTTCTAAACTCAGCGCTCTCGGTTACTCTTCGACCCTTATCGCAAAGCCTGCAGCGCGCAGTTTGGCTACGATATCGTCTTTGTCCACCGCCTTAAGGTAGGCTTCCTCCGGAGCCACTATTTTCTGCTTTACCAAATCAATGAGTTGCGAGTTGAGAAGCTGCATGCCGAGACGCTTTCCGGTCTGAATGGAGCTCGGGATCTGGTAGGTTTTGCCGTCGCGAATGTTGCTGGCAACGGCCATGTTGACAACCAGAATCTCCATTGCAGCGACGCGGCCTTTATCAATTCGCTTGAGCAGATTCTGGCATACCACTCCTTTCAACGATGAGGCCAGCATGGTGCGAATCTGCGCCTGACCTTCCACCGGGAACTGGTCGATAATACGATCAACAGTGGAGGCTGCGGTCGAAGTATGGAGAGTGCCAAAGACCAAATGGCCCGTTTCGGCAGTTTCAATCGCGATTTCCGTAGTTTCCAGATCACGCAGTTCTCCGACCAGGATAATATCCGGGTCCTGCCGCAATGCAGCCCGCAGGGCCTTTTGAAAACTATCGGTGTTGGTGCGCACCTCGCGCTGATTGATGAGGCATTTATTGTTCTGGTGCACAAACTCTATAGGATCTTCTATGGTTATGATGTGATCCCTTCTCAGCTGGTTAACATGATCGACCATGGCCGCCAGCGTCGTCGACTTACCGCTGCCGGTGGGCCCGGTGACCAGGACAAGGCCTTTGTTTAAAGCGCAGAAGTCTTTGAGAACCGGCGGCATGTCAAGCTGTTCCAGCGTCAGTATTTTCTGAGGGATATAACGGAAGACCGCGCCGATTCCATGCAGATCATCAAACACGTTGACCCTGAATCGACCGACGCCATCCAGGCTATAGGCAAAATCCGTGTCGTGGGTTCCACTGAACTCATCCCTATTCTGATCCGGAACAATCTCTTCCAGCAATCCCTGCACCTGATCAGAGGTCAGCTCTTCCGAACTTTCTGCGGAAATGGAGTGCATGTCGCCATCTATCCTCAGTTTGGGCAGGCATTTGGAGCTCAGGTGCAGGTCAGAGGCGCCTGATTTAACCATGAACTTAAGCAGTTGATCTATGTTGGCCATCACGCACCTCACATTCCTTTGATTTTGCTCTCACGGCCAATCTCGCCGAGAGGAAATGATGCCGAAGCTATGGCATGGTAGGGTATGAAGTGAATTGTGCCGTCACCAGTCTTGACATAAAGTTCATAGCCATGGGGCCGCTCCTCCGCCTTCATAATTGTTCCAGTAAGATGTTTTCCGTGCATCAATTCTATTTTGATATCAACCTGATCAACGATCAGCTGGCTGATATCAAGAGCGGCAAGACCTGATACCTGCATTGTCCACTCGAGATTCTGGCGTAAACTGACCAGGAGAATACGGCTTCTTGTAGTCGCAATTTGCGCTACCAAGCTCAAAAGCTTCAAACCGAGTTGTCTTCCCTCTGAAATGATCTGCACCAGGCTGTCCTTGTCAAATTTATAGAGATCTGCCTTCTCACTCACACGGGCATTGATATCTCGTACACCCTCTTCGACCAGAACCATCACCCCGACAAACCCTCCTTCCCGCACACTTAGCAGCGTCTGTTCCAGATTGCCTTCAAGATTGGTATAGAGATCCACGGCACCGGACCCGACGAGGTAGACGGAGTCACCCGGATCCTCTTCCCTGAACAGCAGGTGCCCCTCCTCATACTCTCGGTGTTGAGCAAGTGCAGCCAGTGCTTCCACCTCGCTGTCTTCAAATTCCACCGACAGATGGGTGTTTAGAAGCTCTTTTAAATCGATCATTTTTAGCCTCGCTATAGAATTGGGTCGATCTTGAATAGTTATGATCGCCAGTTTCCGGGTTGAACCTCCTCATCTCCTCGCATAAGGCATACTAGCACAAATAAGAAAAGAGCCCAAAAAACCAGATAGGATCGTCGAACAAGGCGGTACTTAAAAGTACGGATCCAAATAACATTTTGATTCTATGCTTTTGAGAATAACCAACAGGCAAAGTCAAGCCACAAGGCCATATCTCAGCGTGCCTTTTAAAGGTTATCCAAAGACTGGTTTGATTTCCTCCACACTACTCCTCACGCTGCCAGCTGATAAGCACATTGAGCGCCGAGAGGGCCACGGTGCAGAGCAGTGTCCAGCGCAGTGATGAGATAAACGGGCCACTGAGGTCAGGGCGAAAGCTGCTCAGCTCCTCACCACCTGAAAAATAGGTGAACCAGGCCGCGAAGATCATCGAACCGAACGCCGCGCCGGCCAGCATGCCAAGATTTCTCGAGGTGGCCAGCAAACCGGAGGTGACTCCCGCATCCACCTCCGGGATACGCGACAGCAGCGAAGCAGTGTTTGGCGCCAAAAACATCGACTGCCCCATACCAAGCAGGGCCAGGGCGATGAAAATCGTGAGCAGCTGGGTATTCTGATCAATTGCGGCGAGCAACAGCAATGCCAGTGTGCAGATAAAGAGACCGAGGGTGGTCAGGTAGCGGCTGCCGATCCGATCGTAGAGCATTCCCGCGGTCGGCGAGACTACAAACAGGGTGACCGGCACCGCCATCATCACGAGGCCTACGAGATTGGCCGCCAGCCCCTTGATATGGGTCAAGTAGAAGGGCATCAGAATGAGCACTCCGAACAGCACCGCAAAAGACAGAGAGGCGGTGATCAGACCGATATGGTAATAACTCTTGGGGAAGAGATGCAGGGGCAAGATATTTGATTTTCTCGTAGTTTCAGATAAGTAGAAGAGAAAACCGAGCAGTGCGAGCCCGCCGATGCCAACCACTTTCCAGACGGGGGGCAGCATCGGCAAGAAATGGGCGTAGAGCACCAGCGAGGCAATTAGCAGCGCCCAGAGCAGGGCACCTCTCCAGTCGAAGTTTCGCTCCGGGGCAGACACAACTTCACTCTTGCCATTTCTTATCAGCCACACCCCGCCAGCTATCATCAGGATGCCAACCGGAACACAGGCAAAAAATAATGCCCGCCATGAAAAGGCGCTTATCAGAACACCACCTACCACCGGCCCACTCATCAGGCCAGCCGAGGTGGCGATGCCTACCAGCCCGAGTCCTTTGCCGAGCTGATGATTTGGAAACACATCCCGTATTATGGTGGGGCCAGCCGCCATCATCATAGCCGCTCCAAGACCTTCGATGAATCGGAGGAGAATCAACATGGTTAATGTCGGCGCCAGTGCACACCCGATCGATGCCGAAACAAAAATACAAATTCCCACAAGATAAGTGATAAATTTGCCCAAACGGTCAGCGGCGATCCCCCAGAACAGCAGGGTGATCGTGATCGACAGCAGATAGATCAGTACCACCCACTGGGTTGATCGCAAAGGCGCCCCGAAGCTTTCCATGATGAACGGCAAAGCGACATTTACCATACTCGAATCGAGGGTCGATAGAAAAACACCGGCCCCAACCAACAGAAGCGTCTGGTATTTTCTCACAGATGTTGCTTCGCTGTTTTGATGGTGCGCCATAGGGGGACCCGAATGTCGATTTAGGAAAATATAACGAATCCTGAATATGGTTATTTTATAGCATGTGTCGGAGAAGAAGACACATTGAAACAGAGAATATGGTGCAGGCAGCAGAGCTTGATCTTAGAGTTTTTTGGAAAGCCTTTCCTACTTTGCCTTCCTGATTCTTCCAAAGGCTGATAAAGCCCAATGGTTGACGTCCACACAGCGGATGCATAGGATAAAACAAATCTCACTGACGGAGGTAAAAATGACAGGAATTATTCGAGCGCTGTCTTTGCTGGCAGTCGCCATCTTTTTAAGCAGTTGTGTGGCCACCACCGGCATACAGAATTCAGGGACTATAAAAGAGAGTCACGACATTTCCCAAAAATACCGCTCCCTGACCATCGATCCCAATTATAATTACTACTGGTCAGGTACTGAGTTGAATCCCGATGCGATCATGGGACTCGACAAAAATTTGACGGTGCAATCTCAATTCTGGCACCAGGTCGATTTGACCACGGAGCAGCTTGACTACTGGGTAACCTGGGGGGATCGCCAATCGGCGGATGAAGGCTTTTCCACCAAATATCTCGGTAAGTACATGGGAGCCTATATCTTAGATCTTGAGGGAAAAGTGATCGGTGACTGGTACTCCAAGAAAGACTGGGGAATATTTGAATTTCCAGGAAATAACGTGATTATTCCCCATAAACCACAGAACTTGCCGGGATCAAGAAGGTGATTTTACTGCGGAACTAAACGGTAGGACTGACCGGTGAATAACTATCGTAACTGCCTTGGGTGCAAATAGCAACTGAGAGCGAAAGCGAATGGAATGAAAAAGGCCGACCCTCGAGAGGGCCGGCCTTTTGTCTTGTCACGCAGTTCTAATTAATCGTTCAGCAATTAGAAGCTTACGTTAAAGGTGAGAGCGGTACCGAACGGGCTCTCTTCTTCGTTAAGTTCGTCGGTATCACCCTGGCTGTAGCCCAGGTAACCGATATCCCACTGTACGTTGGCGCCGTCAGAGATCAAGTACTTAAGCGTACCGGAAATCTCAAAGCCTTCACCGAACTCATCCATATCGATATAGGCAAGGTTAGCACCGAGGGTCAGCATCTCAGATACAGCAAAGCTCATCGGAACACCGATCCACCAGTTGGATTCACCTTGAGATCCGATGGTATACGGGGTAATGGAAGCACCACCACCGATCATGATGAAACC
>JBPCUV010000006.1:0-9294 GCA_051010975.1 Desulfocapsaceae bacterium | reverse complement strand
TAAAAAGTTCCTCCAGAAACTCGAGGAAAGAGGCGTCGATGTGCAGGCTTGCTACCAGTGTGGACGCTGTTCGGCGGGGTGCCCGATCACAGAATTCTTTGACCTGACCACTATGGAGGTGGTCAGGCTGGCCGCTTACGGCATGGAAGACCTGCTGCTGGATTCGAAGGCCATCTGGCTCTGCGCAGCCTGCGAGACCTGTGCCACCCGCTGTCCCAACGACATTGAGATTGCCGTGCTTATGGATGTCCTGCGCGAGCTGGCCCTGAGAAAAGGAGTGAAACCTGCGGAACCGAGAATTCCCACCTTTCATCAATGTTTTCTGGGTTCCATCGAGCACTGGGGCAGAGCTTTTGAAGTGGGTCTGATTGCCGGTTATAAGATGCGCTCAGGTGATCTCACCGGCGACATGAAACTGGGTATGAAGATGTTTTCCAAAGGGAAGTTAAGCCTTAAACCCCATCCCATAAAAGGCAAAGCTGAGATCAAACAGATCTTTTCGGGGAAAGGCAAGGAGTATGAGCGATGATACTATCCTACTATCCTGGCTGCTCACTGCACGGTACGGCACTCGACTACGACCGCTCTGTTCAGGAGGTCTGCAGCAAGCTTGGAATTGAGCTGGTGGAGATACCCGACTGGAATTGCTGCGGTGCATCTTCTGCTCATATGACCAGTCATGAGATCGGTATGCGGCTGCCTATGCGCAACCTGCTGCTTGCCGCCGAGCTTGGACATGATATCCTGGTGCCCTGTGCCGCCTGCTTCCAGAGACTAAAAGCTGCCGAAAAGAGCCTCAAGGAGGAACCGGAGTATTGGGACATCGGCGGCTATCCTGAAGATATCAATATTATCCACATCTCCTCGCTGCTGGGCGGGGAAAGCATGGCAGAAAAGATCAGGGAGATGATTCAGGTCCGCTTCGAAGGACTCAAACTGGCCTGCTATTACGGCTGCCTTTCACTGCGTCACCCAAAGATCACCGGCGTGCTCAATTACGAACAGCCCAGTACGCTGGAGACAATCGTTGCCAGTGTTGGCGCCCAGCCGGTCTCCTGGTCCCACCGAACCGAGTGCTGTTCAGGTTCCCTGACCATGGCCCGGCCTGATATTGCCCGCCGGTTGGTAGGCGACATTGTCGAGGCCGCCAGACGAGCCGGTGCCGACGGGATGGTAACCGACTGTCCCATGTGTCAGGCCAATGTAGAGAGCCGGCAGCTCGATCTGGGCGGTGCCCATTACCTGCCGGTTTTTTTCGGCACAGAGCTGATCAGTGCCGCCTTGAGCGGGCAGTATCCGGACAAGCAGAAAAAGGTGCATCTGGTGGATGCCTCTGTTTTGGCTGACGTCCTGAAGACGGCTCCTCAGATCAGGGAGGAAACGGTATGACGGAAAATCCTCAAATTGAATTAATAAACAGAACCACCGGCGCGGTTATGGTTGTCGGCGGCGGCATCAGTGGTATGCAGTCAGCCCTTGATCTGGCCAATTCCGGGTTCAAAGTATATCTGGTTGAAAGCTCACCGGCCATTGGCGGAAAGATGGCTCAGCTCGACAAGACTTTTCCGACCAACGATTGTTCGATGTGCATCGTCTCGCCTAAACTGGTTGAGGTGGGCCGCCATAGCAATATCGAACTGCTCACCCACAGTGAAGTTGCCTCGCTGGAGGGGGAAGCAGGAAATTTCAGTGCCTGTATCACCCAGCAGGCGCGTTACGTTGACGTCGACAAATGTACGGGCTGTGGACTGTGCGAGCTGGTCTGTCCGGTGACCCAGATTTCCTGGTTTCCCGAACAGCCCGAGGAGGGTGAGAAGAAGAAAAAACTGAAGGCCAAAAACAAGCAATTGATCAGCGGGCCCGGAGCACCCCAGCCGACCAGCCTGGTAAGCTGGAAATTCAGTGTCGATGAGGAAAAATGTTCCAAGTGTGGCGGCTGCCACCGTGCCTGTCTCCACGGAGCGGTTGTTTGGCAGAAGAAGGAAATCGCCGCCATCGACCAGGAGAAATGCACCGGCTGCGGAGCCTGCTTTGTTGCCTGTCCCGAAAAATTTCAGGCAATTACCATCAGCGAGGCAGAAGATCTCGATAAAAATTTGGGGACCGCGATCAGGGCTCGCTCCGATGAGATTAAAAAGGAGCTGGGCGGACAGGATCAGCAAACCGGCTCAGACTGCATTCGCTGCGGACTCTGTGTGATGATGTGCACCAAGGTGATGGGAATTGGCGCGCTGAAAATGGTCGAAGACGGTATTGAGGCCGGGCTCGACATCTGTCAGGTCTGCGGAGCTTGTGCCTCGGTCTGTCCGGTCAATTTTCTGGCGGTGGAGGAACTCACCGACAAGACGCCGCGCCCCTTGCTCGATGAGTTCAACGAGGGGCTCAATCTGCGTAAACCGATAAATATTTTCTATCCCCAGGCAGTGCCCCGGGTGCCGGTCATAGACGAGGCCAGTTGCGTCAAACTCAACACCGGTGAGTGTGGTACCTGTCAGGCAGTCTGTGGGGTGGGTGCGATCGACTACACCCACACGGTCAAAGAAAAGCAGATAGAGATCGGCTCGGTGGTTTTCTCGCCGGGTATAGAAGTTTTCGACCCTTCCATCCGTGGCGAATTCGGCTACGGTGTCCATAAAAACGTGGTTACCTCGATCGAATTCGAGCGGCTGCTTTCGGCGTCGGGTCCCACATCGGGAACGGTGTCTCGTCCCGGTGACGGCAAGCACCCGCGCAAAATTGCCTGGATTCAGTGTGTCGGTTCCCGGGATAACAGTTGCGGTCGCGACTATTGTTCTTCGGTCTGCTGCATGTACGCCACCAAGGAAGCCTATATTGCCCGGGAGCATGACTCGTCGATCGAACCGACGATATTCTATATCGACATGCGCTCGTTCGGGAAAAATTTCGATAGTTACATCACCCGGGCAGAAGATAATAAGGTACGCTACGTCAGGGCAATGATCAGCAGGATCTATGAGGATCCCCAGACGGGCGACCTGGAGCTGCGCTATATCGATGACAACGGCGAACGGCAGTCCGAAGTCTTTGAAATGGTGGTACTTTCAGTCGGGATTCAGGTGCCTGAACAGACCAAAAAGCTGGCCGGGACCCTGGACATCGAAATGGATGATTTCGGGTTTGCCGTGACCGACGGTTTCAAGCCAATGGCTGCCTCGCGACCCGGCGTGTACGTGAGCGGCGCCTTTAACGGTCCCAAGGATATCCCGGAAACGGTGAGCGAGGCGTCCGGTGCAGCACAGGCAGCCTCGGTGGGGCTGGCCAACGCCAGAAACACCCTGCTGTCCGAGGAAGTGCTGCCCCAGGAGCGGGTCGAGGAGCCGGGCGATCCTCTAAGAATCGGAGTCTTTGTCTGCCATTGCGGTTCCAATATCGCCTCTGTGGTTGACGTTGCTTCGGTCACTGAATATGCCGCCACGCTTCCCAATGTAGTGTTCTCCGATCATCCCCTTTACACCTGTTCCCAGGATTCGGTCGAAACGATCAAAGACCTGATCAAAGAACACAACCTCAATCGCGTCGTCGTCTCCGCCTGTTCGCCGTCCACTCACGAACCGTTGTTCATGTCCACCCTTCAACAGGCGGGTATCAATAAATATTACTTCGATATGGCCAATATCCGCGATCAGTGCAGCTGGGTGCACCCGCTGGAACCGGTAAAAGCCACTGAAAAAGCCAAGCGGCTCATGCGCATGGCGGTTGCCAACGTCTCCCAGGCAGAGCCGCTCACCGAGCTCGAATTCGATGTCGACTCAACGATGTTGGTCATTGGCGGTGGGGTTGCCGGTATGACCGCAGCAGTAGAGGCGGCCGGCCAGGGGTTCGGCGTCTATCTGGTAGAGCAGGAAACAGAGCTCGGCGGCCAGGTCAACCGGTTGAAGCGGAGTTGGGACGGGCAGGACTTCGGACCGTTTCTCGATGATCTGAAAGCCCGGGTTGAGGCTGATCAGCAGATCAGGGTTTTGACCAGTTCGGTGGTGGTGGACCAGGGAGGGTTTGTCGGCTCCTTTGAAAGCGAGGTGATGACTCCCACCGGAGGCAGCAGGAAGATTAAACATGGCGCCACCCTGATTGCCACCGGGGCTGAGGAATACCGGCCGGATATCTATGGTCTCAACGAGTTGGAGACGGTGCTGAGCCAGACCGAATTCGAAACCCTGATCGTTGACGACCCCGAGTGGGCTTCCTCCTGCGAATCGGTGGTTATGGTGCAATGCGCCGGTTCTCGATGCGAGGAGCATCTCAACTACTGTTCGAGAATCTGCTGCAACCAGGCGGTAAAAAACAGCCTCAGGCTCAAAGAGCTCAATCCCGAGGCCCGCATCGATGTGCTCTACCGTGATATGCGCTGCTATGGATTGACCGAACTGGACTACCGCAGGGCCAGGCAGGCGGGTGTCAATTTTATCCGCTTTGACGCCGACAAAGCACCGTCGATACAAACAGGGGAAGATGGAATTGCGGTGACGGTGGCTGATCCGTCTATTCAGATGGATGTGCAGTTCAATCCCGATCTGCTGGTTTTATCCACCGGCATCGTGCCCAGAGATACGGAAGAACTGGCGACCATGCTGAGAGTGCCGAGGAACGACAACGGCTTCTTCATAGAGGCCCATGCCAAGCTCAGACCGGTGGATCTGGCCAGCGAGGGAATATTCATGGCCGGTACTGCCCACGGTCCCAAAAACGTCAGTGAGACTATCGCCCAGGCCCAGGCGGCCGTCGGTCGAGCAGCCACGATTCTGGCCAACGAGAAACTCAAGCTCTCAGGTGTCTTCTCCACCGTCATACCTGAGAACTGTGCGGTCTGTCTGACCTGCGTCAGAGCCTGCCCATACGCGGTCCCGGTAATAAATGAGGAACATACCGCTTACATTAATCCGGCTCTGTGCCAGGGCTGCGGCATCTGTGTTGCCGAATGTCCGGCCAAGACCATTACCCTGGGCCGCTTCCAGGATGAGAACATCAATGCCAAGTTGAAATCATATGGTGAAATGGAATCTGTAGCAGAGACAGGAGGAGCGTGATGGGTGACTTCAGCGCCAGTGTAATCGTCTTTGCCTGCCGTCACTGAGCTTATACCGCAGCGGACCTGGCAGGTTCGGAAAGACGTTCTTATCCACCCTCGATCAGCATTGTAATGCTGCCGTGTACGGGAAGGATAGATGAATCATTGTTGCTCAAGGCATTTGAGAACGGTGCCGACGGAGTTATGGTTATCGGCTGTCTCGAAGGCGATTGCCATTACGTCAACGGCAACATCCGTGCTCGAGCACGGGTGGAGCGGGTATACAACATTCTCGAACAGATCAAAATCGGGCCGGAGCGAATCCGGATGTATAACCTGAGCGCCGGTGAAGGGGCTCAATTTGCTGCCTTTACCAGCGAGTTCGTCACTCAGGTAGAGGAGCTCGGACCGAGCCCGATAAATCTGGCCAGAAGCAATGGATCAAAGGAGTCAGAACAGGAGGTGCAAGCGACATGATTACCGGAACTCCAAAACCGATCGAGGAAATTCTTGAGATGCTGGAACCTTACGATAATATCATCGTGGCAGGGTGTTTCGGCTGTGTGACAGTATGCCGGGTCGGAGGTGACAAGGAAGTTCAGGTGCTCTCCTCCACTTTGCGGCTGGCCCGTGAGGCTGCCGGAAAGAAAATCGAGATCAAAGAGGTCTGCCTCGAGCGCCAGTGCGATCCAGAATATCTCGAGCCAATGCGTCCTTACATCGAGGATTATCAGGCGGTACTTTCAATCGCCTGCGGCGCGGGAATTCAATTCATGGCCGAGAAGTTCACCAAATCACCGCTACTGCCGGGGATCAATACCGGATTTTTAGGGGTTACTGAACGACAAGGGGAGTGGACCGAGCGCTGCCAGGGCTGTGGTGACTGTGTGCTGCATCTGACCGGGGGAATCTGCCCGGTCACACGCTGCGCCAAGTCGATATTTCACGGTCCTTGTGGCGGGTCGGTGCAGGGTACCTGCGAGGTTGACAAGGAGGTCAAATGCGGCTGGCAGCTGATCATCGACCGTCTCGTCAGCCTGGATCAGATGGAAAACTATGGGAAACTCAAGCCGTACAAGGGTTGGGATTCATCACGAGATGGCGGCCCAAGGCGGATTATCAGGGAGGACATGGTATAATGAAAGCAGGAAGCAATCTTGAGAGAGTGCTGGAAGCCGGACATTTTGCCGTTACCGCTGAATGCGGACCTCCTCGGGGTGCCGATGGGGACAAGGTTCTGAAAAAGGCGGAGTTGGTCAAAGGCAACGTGGATGCCTGCAACGTCACCGACAATCAGACCTCTGTGGTCCGCATGAGTTCAGTTGCCGGCTGTATGCTGGTCAGGCAGAGCGGCACTGAGCCACTGCTGCAGATGGTGGTCAGGGACCGTAACCGGATTGCCCTGCAGTCCGACCTGCTCGGGGCGGCTGCACTGGGGGTCAGAAACTTACTTTGTCTCTCGGGCGATCATCAGAAATTCGGCGATGATCCCCAGGCCAAAAACGTTTTCGACATCGACTCGATTCAGCTCATCCACATGGTTAAGACCATGCGGGACGAAGGGGTATTTCCATCGGGCGACAAGTTGGAGGGCGCACCAAAGTTTTATATCGGTTGCGCTATCAATCCCTTTGCCGATCCATTTGAAATACGGGTGCCACGGTTCAAGCTCAAGATAGATGCCGGCGCTGATTTCGTGCAGACCCAGTGCATCTATAACATGGATAAGTTCAAACGATTCATGGAAGAGGCCAAAAAAGAAGGGCTCCATGAGCAGACCAAGATTCTGGCCGGAGTCACTCCGCTGAAATCGGCTGGAATGGCCAAATTCATGAACCGGATGGTGGCCGGCATCGAGATCCCCGAGGAGTTCATCAAGCGAATCGCCGATGAGCCCAAGGAGAAGCAGGCGGCCAAGGGTATCGAGATGTGCATCGAACAGATCCAGGAAATAAAGGAAATGGAAGGTATTGCAGGTGTACATGTAATGGCAATTGAGTGGGAAGAAAAGCTCAATGAAATTGTCGGGGGGGCAGGCTTGCTGCCTCGGCCGACGATAGAGCAATAACGAAGTGTAACCTAGCTTTCATGTCTAAAGGAGGACACAGATGGCAGACAAGAAGCTGATCCTTTTGGTAGATGACGATCCTGATTTCGTTGAAGCGGTTCGTGTCATTGTCGAAAACGGCGGTTATGAGGTGGCGGTCGCCTACGACGGCCAGGAAGGACTGGAAGCAGTGGCCGAACGGAAGCCGGATCTGATCGTACTTGATGTTATGATGCCGGTGATGAACGGTCATGAGGCTTGTGCCAAACTCAAAGGCAGCAAGGAGACGGAAGAAATTCCCATAATTCTTCTGACTGCGGTGGCCGACAGAGTCACAACCTCCACCTATACTCATCGTGACATGCTGGAATCAGAGGCGGAAGATTACATGCCCAAACCGGTGGAACCGGCTGAACTGCTGGAGCGGATCAAAAGCTGGGTAAGCTGAGTGGCTGTGCTGCAGACCTGCCGCCTGCTGTCCGCTGAAGGACCAGCAGCGCGGCCAGGTCTGTAACAACCAGAACCGGAGCAGGTCTATGGACGCTGTGCGTGTATTGATCATCGACGACGAGAAGGTGATCCGGGACGGGGTCGAGCGGTCGCTGGCAGACAGAAATTATCTGATTGCCAAGGCCGAGAGCGGTGAAGCGGGCATTGAGATGATCGAGCAGGACGGCTTTGATGTCGTGCTGCTCGATCTTATGATGCCGGGCATCGACGGGTTCGGAGTGCTGGAATGGATCAAGGAGAATCGTCCGCACATCGAGGTCATCGTCATCACTGGATTCGCCACCGTATCCAAGGCAGTGACGGCAATGAAACAGGGTGCCTTTGATTTTGTCGGTAAACCGTTCACCCCGGATTATATTCGTATTGTCGTTCAGCGGGCGGTGGAAAAAATCAGTCTCGAGACCGAAGCCCGAGTACTGCGTGAAGAACGTATTCTGAGCCTGGAAGCGATCCAGAATGAGCAGAGCCTGCTGAAAACGGTTTTTGGCTGCATGGTCGAGGCGGTTTTGATCACCGATCCCATGTCGGTGGTCGTCCATCACAATCCCGCGGCGATAAAAATGCTCGATATCCAGACCGATCCGGTAATAGGCAAGCCGCTGTCCGCCTCAATCAATGACAGTGACGCAGTGCAGATGGTCCGGGAGGCCATCGCCAGCAATCGGGTTGTGACCCGTGAGTTTGCGCCGGGAACGGTATCCAGACGTTACCTGCGGGCCCATTGCGCCCCGGTGATTTCTTCGACCAGCGACGGAGATAAGGTGCTGGGTTCGGTGACCACCTTCGAAGATGTTTCGACCCACAAGCAAATCGACAGAATGAAGTCAGATTTCGTTGCCATGGTCGCCCATGAGCTGAAATCACCGCTGGCCTCCATCGAGCAGATGATCTATGCCTTACAGATTAACTGCAAATATGATGAGGCGAACAACTGTAACCGGCTGCACGGCCGGATGACGGTAAGGACCAAGGATCTACTGAGGCTCATCGAGAACCTGCTGAATCTCTCCAAGCTCGAGAGCGGCACCGTGGTCTTTAACCTGGAACGCACCAACGGACACCAGATCATTAAAGATATCCTGGAGGTGGCCAGACCTCAGGCAGAGGCCAAGGAAATCACAGTTAACTTCAATCCCTGTGATGATGACTGGTGGTTCAATGTCGATTACGATCATATGCGGACCGCCATCATGAATATCGTCTCCAACGCGGTGAAATATACGCCGGAAGGGGGGGACGTGCACATCTCCACATCGGTCACCGGCGGATTCGTCAATCTCACCTTTCAGGATTCGGGAATTGGGATATCAAAAGATGATCTGCCCCATATATTCGACCGCTTCTACCGGGTTAAAGGTAAGGCTACCAGGCATATCACCGGTTCCGGGCTCGGGCTTTCCCTGGTCAAAGAAGTCGTTGAAGCACATCAGGGATACATTGATGTGCTCTCAGACCCCGACGGCGGCACCACCTTCACCTTAAGTTTTCCCATCCTGGAAATGGCAGGTAGTTTTGCTTGAGCAGGTTAAGACGTCGGCAGTTCTGAAGTGTCTGTTCAGTTGTCTATCGTAAAGCCCCTGACCATCCGGGGAGACAGGTGCCTGTTGCGGGCAGAGTTCGCCAGAAAATGGACCCCTGTCGAGTCTAGGCGCTGCTAACCCTGTGGTTCGATAGAAAAGTCTGAAGTCTGTCGATCTGGGGATAATGCCGT
>JBPCUV010000005.1:0-5500 GCA_051010975.1 Desulfocapsaceae bacterium | reverse complement strand
GCAGTAGACGCAATGTCCGGCTATAGCGCCCTTCCCGGGCAACCACTCCTTTTTTTTCCAGCTGGGCCAGAAGCTGGGCCACGGCATTGTGGCTGATGGCAAGCTCCTTCGCTGCCTGCCGCAGACTGGGCAGTTGGCCCTCATTCTGAAGCCGCTGTTTCAGATAATCAAAAAAATACTGCTGTTTTTCGGTAAGCATGATCCGCCCCTATGTATATTCACATAAAAACATTATACGCCGTGAAGACATAATGTCAATGTACATTTCTCATGGCAACAGCGACCGGTTGATGTCGGTCCAAACGATTATGGGCAAGGGCAAGCTCTTATAGATCGATCCTGGAGGCGGCCAGTTTAAGGCCGAGGAGCATGAACAGGATACCGTTAATTTTTCGCAGCCGGCCGGTCGCTTTACCGGAATCGTGCAGCCGGACAGAGATGGCCGAAGAAAAGAGGGCGACGATAATACACCAGATGGTGCCGGTGGTGATGAAAATCAGGCCGAGCAGGACGAAGGAAAGCACTTTGTTGGGACTCGATGCTGAGATAAACTGAGGCAGAAAGGCGAGAAAGAAGACTGCCACTTTGGGGTTGAGCACATTGGTCAACACCCCCTGCCGGTAGATGTGCAGCAGCCCCGAGCTGTCCTGTCCATTGCTCGCAGCACCCGTCGGGGCTGAACGGTCGAAGAACAGTCGGAGGCCCTGGTAGATCAAATAGGCGGCGCCGAGATATTTGAGTATGGTGAAGGCCGAGGCTGAGGCGGCAAGAACGGCTGAAAGCCCAAAAGCACCGAGCAAGGTATGAACGAGCGCACCAGTGCTGATGCCCAGGGCGGCGCAGACACCGGCACCTCTGCCCTGGGCAAGACTGCGTCCGATAATATAGAGTGTGTCGGGCCCGGGATAAAGATTGAGCAGGATGCCCGCACTGAGAAAAACCAGCGGATTTTCAATGCCTGCAGTCATCACCACAGTCAGATCCCGGAAGAGATGCGTCTGGGCAGTGGCACACTAGGAGCCGGGCCATACCTTTCCGGACACCGGTAGTGCTCAAAGAGCAGGGATTCCATCCGCTTCGAAACTGAAGGTACCGGCTTCGACTTCCTGATCGATTTCCTTGAGACTCTGGCGCATCTGCTTGAGCGCCTGACGGATACGATTCTCGTTCTCGACCAGGGCAAGCCGCAGCCAGCCATCGCCTTCCTCACCGAAACCGGCACCCGGGGCAACAGCCACGTTGGCGCGATTCATCATCTCGATGGCAAATCTCACCGATCCCATACCATCGTAAGGTGGTGGTATCTTCACCCAGAGGAACATCCCGGCTTTGGGTATATTGACCTCCCAGCCCATACGGATCAGCCCTTCACAGAGTACTTCCCTTCGTTTCTGGTAGGCGGCCGCCTGCACGGCAATATCATCGTCGCAGTCTCGCATGGCCACGATACCGGCAATCTGGATGGCTGAAAAGATGCCATAGTCGTAGTAGCCCTTGATTTTAGCAAGCCCCTCGATGATCTGCTCGTTGCCGACGCAATAACCCAGACGCCAGCCGGCCATGTTGTAGGATTTGGAAAATGAACCGAATTCGACCCCTACATCGAGCCCCCCTTCGACTTCTAGAAAACTCGGGGCCACGTAACCGTCAAAGGTGATCTTGGCATAAGCGAAATCGTTGATGACCATGAAGCCATATTGCTTGGCGTATTTGACAACCTCGCGAAACAACTCCTTGGAGGCCAGCGTCCCGGTCGGATTATGGGGGAAGTTGAGCATCAGCAGCTTGGGCCCGGGGTAGAGTGATCGGCACATTCCCACCAACTGAGCCAGAAACCCATCTTCATCATCCAGTGGAACGCGCAGCACGTTAGCTCCGGCAATGACTGCAGCATAGACGTGAATCGGAAACGCCGGGGCCGGAACCAGCACGGTGTCACCCGGCCCAAGCAGGGCCAGACACATGTGTGATATGCCCTCCTTTGAGCCAATGGTGCAGATCACATCGTTAGCTCCGGTCAGATCGACACCGTAGTTGCGGTTATAATAGAGGGCGATTTCCCGTTTGAGGTTTTTCATACCGCCGGCAATGGTCGGATAGCGATGAATTTTGGGATCGGCCGCCACCTCGCAGAGCTTTTCTGTGACGGTTCCGGGAGCAGGGTCTATGGGATTTCCCATGCCCAGGTCGATCACATCGTCGCCCTGCCAGCGCTTCTCCATCTTCATCTTGTTGATCATGCCGAACAGATAGGGCGGCAATTGATTCATACGGTCGGCAAATCTGACCTGAAACGGATTCGTCATCTCTTCTAATCCTCCTGTCTCGATCACCTCGAGGGCTGACTGGCTGCGTAAAGCCGCTAATTTAGATAAAAATCAGTGTTATTGTGCGTAGTTTAACTGGGTAAGTCAACACTATAATGGTCTTTAGACTGGTATGCAGAAAAAATCAGGAGATGGGTTGCGAGAGGGTGGAAAACAGCAGGAAAGTGGCGAAGCGTGCATCAACGACAGGCCCGCAGGGTTGCGCAGCAACCGGCTGCCACAGGCCAGAGGCCATCATCCAGCCGGCCTCATCGGCCGGAGGATCAGGCCGAAAGTGTCGAAGGCGCAGGTACTTTCCTGCGCCCATGTTCAAATATCAAATGAACCAATTTAAGGCAATGTAGAGGCCTGGATCGCTTGCCTGGGGCTGCTGCGCTCGGCCTTTTCAACTCCACGGCGAAAAACCGAACGGGTGCCGGGTAATACGACAAGCCTCCCTCAGATGGTCCGGCACAGTCTGCCGAAGCCGCCAGGAATGGTGCCGGAGGACCAGAACAATCTGCCGTGCTTGTAGTCAACGAACCAATAGCCACCGGGAGTACGCTGCGCCGATGTGAAAATAAAGGGCTGCTCCTTGGAGAAATTGGAGTCGAGATGGATATCTTTGTCGTTGGCACTGGACTCCATCAGGGACATGGCCTCCTCGACCGACGGCAGACGCCAGTCATTATAACCGTGAAGCCCTTCACTGTTGAGCTTATCGAGTTTCTTGTTCATCGATCTGCTCGAGGTGATGTCCAGGCCGCCGCGCTGCCACATCAGACCAGTCATCAGATCGACGATGATATGCTGACCATAGTGATGGAGGCGATTGGCAAAACTGCCTGACGGATTCAACTCGCCGTCGGCAAAATTGTGTTTGATGATGATGTCCCGCACCTCATCATCGGAGAGGTCCTTCACTTCGGAAGATAGCACCTTTGGCTCGAAACCGGCAGCATTGCCGTCCCAGTCGGGTAGTTTGGCGCCCATGTCCTCATGGGAAACACGCTCCGTCAGCGGTCTCACCAGACTGTTGTCACCGTCGTCAAGAACATGGTCGATGAGCCAGGTTCGAATCTGCTCATTTATGGCGAAGCTCCGGTCATAAAAAGCCACCTCGCCCTGGCTGTCAACACAGGAAGAAACCATCTCGTCAGGGGCCTGAATCTCGGCAATTACCCTGGCATGCTTAACGGCACGCTCCATGAGACAGAGCTTCGGTTTTTCCCCCCAGCTGTCGATGAAAAAATAGTAGATGCGTTCATCGTTGTTGCGGACCCGTTCGCGGCCGCCCCAGGATTCATAAGTACCAAATGTCAACTCGGGGGTCATTTCCCAGTCGATGGAATTGATAACCCTGTCTCCAACCTTGATTTTATGAAACATGCCCATCGCTATCCTCATGCTTTCTGGTTATTTGGTTTTTCAGATGCAACATCTGGCTTACCATCATTAATGTGTTACTATCTTTAGACACAATCAAAATTGATTATAAGAATCATTCTCATTTTGTCTATGACCGATCAGGCGCCAAAAACAGACGCGGGCCGACCATTACCCCTGGGATCGACCTGGTGCGATGATGGTATAAATTTCGCCCTTTTTTCCCGGCATGGCCGGTCGGTAACATTTATCTTCCGATACCTCGATTCCTCCCAGACGTATGAAATCGTCCTGGATTCTCAAATCAATAAAACAGGGGATATCTGGCATCTTTTCCTGCACAGCCAGGGCAAGCCTGTGTACTATGGTTATCGGATCCAAACCGATCGGACCGAAGACGGCTGGCCGCTTGACAGCAATGATGTCATAGCGGTTGATCCCTACTGTCGGGCTCATGCTCCCCGAAGCTGGGGAATAAAATCAGAGGCCGGCACGGCACCGGTCTGTCTGGCTGCGAAAGACCGGGATTTTGACTGGCAAGGTGATCGCCCCCTTCGAATCCCGACTTCTGAGACGATTATTTACGAGCTCCATGTCAGAGGCTTCAGCCGTCACCCCAGTTCGCATGTCGCCGCACCGGGTACTTTTGCTGCCGTCGCCGAAAAAATCGACTATCTGCAGGAATTGGGGATCACCGCGGTAGAGCTTTTGCCAGTCACCGAATGGGACGAGACCGACAATAAATTCATAAAACCGGAGACCGGCGACCTGTTGTACAATTACTGGGGCTACAACCCTCTTTCGTTTTTTGCCTTGCGGTCGGGGCTGGCCTCTGTACCCGATGATGCGGTAAACGAGTTCAAAGCCATGGTGCAAAGCCTTCACCGGGCAGGTATCGAGGTGATCCTCGATCTGGTCTTCAACCATACGGGTGAAAGTGATCTCGAGGGTGTCACCTCGGGATTCAGGGCCATTGATAACGCGGTCTACTATCTTCTCAACGAGCAGAAAAACGACTACCTCAATTTTTCCGGCTGCGGCAATACTGTCAATTGCAACCATCCGGTGAACACCACAATGATCGTCGATGCGCTGCGCTACCTGGTTCAGGAATTTCACATCGACGGATTCAGGTTTGACCTGGCAGCAATTTTCAGCAGGGACACCTCGGGCAAGCCGATGGAAGACGCCCCGCTGATCGAAATGATTGCCGAAGATCCGCTGCTGAGGGACTGTAAGATTATCGCCGAAGCCTGGGACGCAGCAGGCCTCTATCAGGTGGGCTCCTTTTCAGCCAACCGCCGCTGGCTAGAGTGGAACGGAAAATTCAGAGACGATGTGCGCCTCTTCATGACCGGCGGTCCCGACTCGGTTCACCGGCTGGCCACCAGGATTGCCGGCAGTTCCGATCTCTATCAGGAGAATCGCAGAGGTCCGTTGAATTCCATTAATTTCATCACCTGCCATGACGGATTCACCCTCTACGACCTGGTCAGCTACAATCAAAAACATAACCAGGAAAACGGCGAGCAGAACCGGGATGGCGAAACTCACAATCTGAGCTGGAACAGTGGCGTCGAAGGTTCCCCGGCACCCATGGAAATAGAAAAGTTCAGGCTGCGGCGCATGAAGAGCAGCGCCGCACTTCTGCTCGTCAGCCAGGGAATCCCGATGATTTGCGCCGGTGATGAAGTGGGCAGGAGTCAGGGCGGCAACAACAATAGTTGGTGTCAGGACAACGAAACGAGCTGGATTAATTGGCGCCAGGATAAGGATGCTGCCGAGCTGCTGAGGTTTTTCAGAAAATG
>JBPCUV010000004.1:0-6378 GCA_051010975.1 Desulfocapsaceae bacterium | reverse complement strand
CCGAAAGTAAAGTAGGCGAGTGCGGCAGCTAAAAGAGCAAAAGCAATAGGGATGCTGGTGAAATAAAGGACCATTACAATGATGACGGGAAATGTTGTCATGGCTTTATTCCTGCTGAGTTGAAATGTCTTGTTGCCGCCTGAGCGTATTACTTCGGTTCATCATGCAGTTCCCTGCTGACGGACATCAGGCATACCTATAAGTTTGCGAATATCCAAGTAGAGAAAAACAAGGGCATAGAAGGCAAGCAAGGTAAATCCGACCGTCAATGCAAAATTTACATAGAGCGCAGGAATATCCAGAACTGGAGTCCTTTTCAATTTGTTCGCCAGGATAAAGAGGATGCTGAGATAGACGATATAGCCGTTTATCGCCACCATCATGCAATCGATCACAACGGCAATAAACGCGCGCCAGGGTGGGGGGCCGAATTTTGAAATAAGGTCGATGCCGATATGCATTTTGTACCGGTAGGCCGCGGCGGCACCGATAAAGACGCACCAGATAAAAGAGGTGGTTGCAACCTCTTCGGCCCAAAAAAGACCACTATGGAACAAATATCTTAGAGCAACGTTGACGATGACGACGAGTACCGTGATGCAGAGGAAAAAACTGCTCAGGATCACATCGAAGTTACTCAAAAGTTGTTTTTGTGTACTTGACATTGCTTAATAGAAGGTGCACGGGAATTGAACCTCCCGTGCACCGACAAGTTGATTTATCTCATCGCATCAAGCTCTGAGAAGATAGCTTCAAATACACCGGGAGTCATACCTTCCTGTTCGGCATACAACGGTTTCAGGGCGTTGCGGAATGCCTCGCCATCAACTTCGTTGAACTTAACACCAAAAGACTCAAGCTCTTTGACAACACCACCATGCTGCGACTTGAGTAGGTCCACCATATGGTGTTCCCCTTTGGCGAATTCATCTTGGATGATCGCCTGATATTTTTCAGGGATCTCACTCCAGACCTTGGTAGAAATATAAACGCCGCAGGTTCCCAGGATATGGCGTGTGTTGGCAACGTTCTTGGTCGGGCCTTCGTATACCTTGGTACCGATATTGGTGAATTCGGAACCTTCAAGACCGTCCACAACCCCCTGCTGAACAGCTGACAGGGTCTCACCCCAAGGCAGCGGTGTGGCAACGGCTCCCATAGCGGTCAGAGTGTCAATATAGGATTTGGAACCGGGGGTTCTGATTTTCATGCCTTTAAGGTCAGCAGGCGTCTTGATGACCTTCTGGGTAATCAGATTCCTGAAGCCATAGATGTAGTGCAGGGCGAGAATCTTGATGCCCTGTTTCTCGGCATCGGCTTGCATTTTCGCTACCAGATCGCTCTGGGTAAGTTCGACATACTCATCGAAGCTGCGGTAAAGCATCGGTGCATAGAGTGCTTTGAAATCAGGTACATAGTCACCGATGAAGGAGGGATCTTCGACGGAGATGAATTTTGCCCCGCGAACGACCTGCTCAACACCTTCTTTGTAAGCCGGGAGTTGTGCCTGTGGGAAAGTCTGGATAGTGATTGCGCCGTCGGTCTTCTCCAGAATTGCTTCCGCGACGGCATCCATGGACTTGGTCAATTGTTCAGCAGGGCTGAAAACGTGGCTCAATTTTAAAGTAATTTTGTAGTCATCTGCAGCCAGGGCCTGAGTAACAAAAAACAGGATAGTGGCAGCACTCAGAACAGAAAAGGTTTTCTTAACGTTCATGTTGACCTCCTTATTATGGTGTTTTCTCATTAGATTATGGACGTCGCAACAATTGCAACATCCTTGTCTCTCTGGCACACCTTCCCCTATAATTCTTCTGGATTCTCTTTTTTCGGTTTACTCTGGCAACGATTCTTACACGAACTGTTACTCATCCATTATTCTCTGAAGAGCGAGCCATTTGCAAAACGATCTTTTCGCCCAAACTCTGCGTTATGCTCAAAATTTTATCCTCGGGATATCAATTATATGCCTGTGGTAAAATTTCTCGCATGCCTTGATTTTGAAAGAAAATCTTAGTTTTGCAAAAGGCTCGAGCTATAAAATCTTTCTTCGTCTTTCGTAGCAACAGTTCGGCAGCACATCTGCCCATATCCATGCCGGTTATCGACACCTTGGACGAGGAATTTTGTAAAAAAACGAACTGTTTTCTGAAATCAACAAGTTGATACAAACACTAACCCCAATGCATACTAATCTAAATCTAATTAGGTTTAAATATTTGCCAACCTGATCCTAGTAATTATATGCAGCATACAGAATTACTGATAATAGTGGGAGGTATGAATTTCATCTCACTCATCAATTCTTCAACAGCTAGATTCTATTGCTCAGTGTCTCTTAATTTATGTCTTGTTTTTATCTCATTTAGTCTAACGGGAACGTTGCTCTTTCCTGGCAGACATATTCTGCGTGATCATGAAAAAACATATTCTTCTTGTGTTTTTTTCTCTTGATTGGCTAATTAAACCCTAACCATTTCATAACAATTAGCGCATTGATTGATCATAGTTGGATAGCTTCCAACTATCTTTTGTACCAGTAATTTACCCAGGAGGGTATGGGCATGGATATCAAATCGACAACACCCCTCTCAAGCCTATTCAGGAGTTCTCCATTCAAGCCGGTACAGGAGCATATGCGAACAGTATTCTCCTGCATCTGCTTTCTTCCGCCGATCATGGATGCACTCTATCGTCAAAATAAGGCTCAGATTGAAGAATTTGGTCAGAAAATTATCCAGCTTGAAACTGAGGCTGACACAATTAAGCACACTTTCCGTCTCAATATGCCAAATACGCTATTGCTTCCGGTCGATCGCGAAGATTTGCTGAGACTGATTAGTGATCAGGATCGTATGGCGGACACGACCGAGGATATTGCCAAGACCCTGCTCTTTCGGGACATGGAAGTACCTGGTTCACTCAAAGAAGTACTCGATGAACTATTGGAAGGTACTATGGAAGTCAGCGCTTCCGCCAAGGATATGATTGAGCGGCTTGACGAACTGGTGCAGGTAGGATTCCGTGGCCGCCAGCAGGAAAACGTATCTGAGATGATTGCTGGTGTCCGGCGCAGCGAGCACAATATTGACAGTATATTGTTCAGGGCCAAAAGAACCCTTTTTGAGAACGAAAAAGGTATGGATCCTGTCTCTGTAATGTTCTGGTATCAACTCATCGAATTACTTGGGAGTATCTCCGATCAAGCGGAGAATGTGGCTGACCGACTGTTGCTCTTTATCTCTAAATAACACAGGAATATCGATGGAAATTATTGCAACTTACGGAACGGTTTTTGCCGTTCTGGCAATTATTTTTGGCCTCTTTATGACCTGGGGGATCGGAGCTAACGATCTTGCCAATGCGATGGGCACTTCAGTTGGATCAGGAGCTGTGACGATCAGACAGGCCATATGCATTGCGATCATCTTTGAATTTTCTGGAGCTGTGCTGGCTGGAGGGCATGTTACCAGTACCATCCGGAAAGGAATCATAGACCCAAGCACCATTGTCGATAACCCTGAAATCCTGGTTTATGGCATGCTTGCATCCTTACTTGCAACAGCGTTCTGGCTCATGATAGCCTCGTGGAAAGGGTGGCCGGTATCCACGACCCATTCGATCATCGGAGCATTGATCGGCTTCGCCCTGGTTGGCATTGGCCCGGATGCCGTGAAATGGGGCAAGGTAGGCAGCGTGGTAGCTAGTTGGGTAGTAAGCCCGGTGGTTGGGGGAACTGTAGCTTTCTTGCTGGTGATGAGCACACGAAAGCTCATTTTTAATACCGATAATCCTCTTAAGAATGCCAAGCGCTACGCCCCTGTCTATGTTTTCCTGGTTGGCTTCATAATTTCACTGGTCACTATTTTTAAAGGATTAAAGCACCTTAAAATTGAGCTTAATGTTTTTCAAAGTTTTTCTGTGGCCATCTTGTTGGGTCTGTTGACCGCTGGTTTAAGCTTGATATTTATCTGTAAAGTCAAGGAAGATCGGGATGCTGACCGTGATTTTCACTTCGCCAGTGTAGAGAAGGTGTTTGCTCCAATGATGCTGTTTACAGCCTGTGCCATGGCCTTTGCTCATGGTTCAAACGATGTTGCAAATGGTATCGGGCCGCTTGCCGCTGTCATCTCAATTATCAGCTCCGGCGGTGAGGTTATGCAGGAGTCGGATCTGCCTATTTGGATTCTACTGCTCGGGGGCACTGGTATTGTTCTTGGCTTGGTCACTTTGGGATACCGGGTGATGATGACCGTCGGCAAAAAGATAACAGAATTGACTCCATCGACTGGTTTCTGTGCTCAGCTAGCCGCTGCAACGACTGTCGTTATTGCCAGCCGAACCGGTTTGCCTGTCTCAACAACTCATATTCTGGTGGGAGCGGTTCTCGGGGTTGGTATAGCACGCGGTATCGGCGCCCTGGATTTAAGAGTTGTAATTGATATTTTCATAAGCTGGCTCGTCACCTTGCCGGCAGGTGCCATAATGGCAATGATCTTTTTCTTTGTTCTAAAAGGCATTTTCGGTTGAAATTGGACGCAGAAGATTGAGAGAGGGGTTTTAGCAAAAACAGAATCAGAAATGATTTTGCACTATATGAACCTGTAAGTCTTCAAAATACTCATCCCTATTTCCAGCCTGTAATATCTTTAATAACTCCCCCAGTTGTCCTGTAGCTCAAACACCGTCACGGGAGGCTATTGAGTGCGGGATGCAATCCCCTGAAACTGGTGTGTATCCCATACAACCGTCTGATAACAAAGAGCATTGTGTCAAGTTAACATTGACTCAACTAGTCAAGTGTGACCGGGAAGGCGACAATGAATTTTGATAAAAACCGCCAGACGCCTGGACCTTTGGGAGAATGACATGAGGCCGAGCAACAACACCAGTGTCAAACTAACTGACCCTGTTCGGGGAACGAATAGCTGCCACTCGGCCAGTGGTCGAATATACATCTTTGCTGAAGATGATGCTAGACATAAGACGACGAATGTTTGTCAGAGTGCGACATAGGTGAGGGGCATGACAACAGTGTAAAGGAGCAAGAAGCTGCTGGTTCGCACCATTGCAACCGATCATGTTAAAGCCATTGACGTCATCACTCCCCGTGACAAGGCAGTCATCGCTTTCAACTCCACAGATCATTATTATTAGCCATGCGGCCCTCTTAAAGACAAACTGGAAGAAGGTTAATATATTGTATTTACTCGTTTTGTGATGATTTGACCTGGCAACCTACGGTCCCTGATGTTCTGGAAAAATATCCTGTCTGATAATTACATTTTCGGGTATGTTTTTGGGGAAGTTAGCTTGAACACCTGAGGATTCCGGCAAGTTCTCCAGAACTCATAACATGATTCTATATAACGCTCATTGGGCTGTGATATACGAAACAAAATAGAATCACTTGTTAGGTGGGTTAAGAGATGCCCAAGGAGAATAAGATGGCAAAGAGTGGTGATAGGAGTACATGGATCATTGGAGGCACAACGCTTATAGGGGTTGGTGTTGGACTTATATTTCTTAAAACATCGGCTTTGTTGTTTGTTGCATCTACCTTAATTGGGATAGGAACTGGTCTTGTAATAGCTCCCTTAGTTCCTAGAGATAAAGCGCAGCATTAAAATCTTATTTGACCAGCCTTTTAACACCTCTTTACTACGTTACGCTCGGGTCCCCTAAAGCTTGCCGGTTAACTCAATGTTGAGGTTTCCATTCTAACATCTCGGATATAATTGCTTCCAGATATTGTCTCTTCTCCCTGTAAATTATTGATTCCTGCACAGCGTGCCGGTCGTCTGTGGCATACCGCTCATCTACCGTATATTGTGGATCAGGCTGTGCGAATTCAATATGCCAAGCCCGGAGTCATATGGCGATAGGTATCATCGGTCAACTGTTTCAGCATAAAATCGGCGACATCAGCACGAGAAATTTCGAGTTTACTCGTCTTGTCTGTACCAGGAAAGCCATGACGATACAGGCCGGTACGTTGCCCGTTTGTAAATGCTCCTGAACGGACGATTGTCCAATCCAAATCGCTTTGCTTGACGTAGTCCTCCTGAAGCACATGGTCTGCATACGCCTGGCGCAAGAGGCCGCTGAACATAATATACTTCCAAAAGAAGCTTAAGTTGTCCCAACTATCTCCAACTCCAAGGGTTGATAGGCAAATAAAACGTCGGACGTTCGCCTTCTCCATGGCGCGAACAATATTTCGTGCCCCCTCTGACCGAACGGCGCCCTTACTGCCTGCCCCGAGTGAACAAAGCACTGCATCCTGCTCCGTAACCGCCTTTTCGACTGAGGCAACATCCATTACATCGCCTTGTATCACCTTCAAGTTGGTGTGCTTAGTGTTTAATTTAGAGGGTT
>JBPCUV010000003.1:0-2586 GCA_051010975.1 Desulfocapsaceae bacterium | reverse complement strand
CTACAACGACGAAATGTTCGTTATCAGGGATTTCATCGAAATCGTCCTGTTTGTTGGTATTTTATCACTGGCTGTCGTCTATGCCTGGATCAAGGGAGTATTTAAGTGGGAACGAAAGAAGTATCTCAATCATTAGACACTATTCCATCATCGTTTGTTCAGTTTGCCGTTGCGGACAAGGTTATCGCCCTCGGTAGGGCAAACTCGCTCTGGCCTCTGACATTTGGTATTGCCTGCTGCGCCATTGAAATGATGTGCACCGGGGCCGCCCGTTTCGACCTTTCCAGGTTTGGAGCTGAAGTGTTCAGGCCGTCCCCCCGGCAGAGTGATCTGATGATCGTGGCCGGCACCATATCTAATAAAATGGCCCCCGGTATCAAGACTCTTTACGATCAGATGCCAGAGCCAAAGTGGGTCATTGCCCTCGGCAACTGTGCGATATCCGGAGGTCCGTTCGTCTTTGAAGGGCAATACGGCATTGTCGAAGGAGCAGACAAATTCCTGCCGGTCGATGTGTACGTCCCGGGGTGTCCGCCCAGACCCGAAGCTCTGATAGAAGGTATCATTGAACTCGAATATAAGATAACCGGCTGGCGTCGTTGGCCTAAACCTAAGCCCGAGTGGCGCGAAACCGGGACTGACGAGAGCTGAGCTTTTCGGGAACTTCACCTTATGAAAATTCAGGAAAAGACCAAAGAAGCACTTTCCACACTTTTTACTGAACTGCCCCCAACCGAGCCTGACCCCGATGATTCGGAGGAAGGCGAAAAAGAACCGGCGCCAAGGGGCAGCGGAATCATCGAACAGGACTATCACCTCAAAGGATTTCATCTCGACGTCAAGATCGAACCTGAGCAGCTGCTTGAAACGGTTCAAATTCTATTTGATCTCGGCTACTTTATTGAATCGATCACCGGAGTCGACTGGATCAAGGATGACCAGCTTGAGGTGGTATACGATTTCAGCCGTTATGACTTTGATCTCTGCCGCACGGTGATCCGCACCCGTCTTCCCCGCACGGCTCCTCACTTGCCGACCATCACCCCTATTTACACTGGCGCTTCCTGGCATGAGCGGGAAACCCACGACTTTTTTGGCATCGTCTTTGACGGTCACCCGCATCCTGTTCCCCTGCTGCTGCCGGAAGATGCCGATTTTCATCCCCTTCTGAAGGACTTCAAAGCATGACCGAGCCTATTACCTTACAGCAGGATGAAACCTTTGTACTGAACGTCGGCCCCCAGCATCCGGCCACTCACGGGGTTCTGCGGGTCAAGATGACCATGGACGGTGAATATATCTACAACGCTGAAACGGTACTTGGCTACATTCACCGGATGCACGAAAAAATGGCAGAAAACCGGACCTACCCGCAATTCATGCCCAATATGGGGCGGCTGGACTACCTGTCCGCCATGGCATTCAATCACGGGTACGCACTGGTAGTCGAACGGGCCTGTAACATAGAGGTTCCCGAAAGGGCAGAATACATACGGGTTATTACCGTTGAACTCAACCGGATTGCCTCCCATCTTGTCTGGCTTGGAGCCTATGTCCTCGATCTTGGTGGATTCACCCCGCTGATGTACTGCTTCGACGACCGGGAACAGATCCTCGACCTGCTCGAGGCCGTGACCGGTTCTCGGCTTACTTATTGTTACTTTAGATTTGGCGGGCTTTACAACGACATAGATGACGACTTCATCGAAGGCACCCGAACATTCATCAAGCGGATGTACAGAGAATTGAAGATGTACGCCAAGCTGGTTACCGGCAACATCATCCTGATGAAACGGTTGAAGGAACATGGACCGGTAGACCAGGACATGTGCCAGCGCTATGGAGCCACCGGCCCGGTGGCACGCGGCTCGGGCATCAACTACGATGTACGACGCAACGAGCCCTACTCGGTCTATCCTGATTTCGATTTTGAGGTCCCGGTCTACGGAGAATGCGACAGTTATGCCCGCTACCTGGTGCGTATGGACGAAATGGTCCAGAGTTTGCGGATAATCGAGCAGGCTCTCGACAAGCTTCCGGACGGTCCAGTCAATCCGAAGAAAAAACCCAAACTGATCAAGCCGCCTCCAGGAGATTATTTTGCTGCCGTTGAGACGGCACGGGGTAATTTCGGCATCCGGCTGGTCAGCGATGGCAGCAAAAACGCCTACCGGCTGAAGCTGCGTTCACCAACTTATTCGAACATGCATCTATTCGACGAGGCCTGCAGGGGCATGCTGATTGCTGATGCCCTGGCCTTCATGGGAAGCCTTGACCTGGTTATTCCGGAAATGGATCGGTAACGGAGACGAGCATGAGCCTGACACTGTTCAACGTGATTCTTGCGGTTTTCATAGCGATCTGTTTCGTTGGCGCCAATGCGGCTTACCTGGTGTGGTGCGAGCGTAAGGGAGCCGGATTGTTCCAGCGCCGCCCCGGTCCTATGGAAAACGGGCCGTGGGGTCTGCTGCAACCACCTATCGACGGCTTAAAGCTGATGACCAAACAGCTGCTCATTCCGGGCGGCGTAGATAAGGCCATTTTCATGGTTGCCCCGGTTCTGGCCATGTTTCCGGCACTGATAAG
>JBPCUV010000002.1:0-3525 GCA_051010975.1 Desulfocapsaceae bacterium | reverse complement strand
TCGCGGGCAAGTTGCACTGGATCCAGGGATTCTTTCTCAAGGGAGGCGAAAATGCCCCCTATCAGTACTGCAAAAGCCGCCGAAGAACTCAAGCCGGTCCCGGGTTTGCAGGTGGAATCTACCATTGCTTTAAAGCCCTGAATGCTGCTGCCTCGTCGATTTCTGGCAGACCCGATACCTCTGATCAGTGCTTCGGGGCTACCTCGTTCACCTGGTTCAGGGTTCAGGGTGCTCAAGTCGACGCTGATCGGTTCGGGGTAATCGCCTGAATAAAGAACAACACGATTGTCCCGGTTCGGTGCAACTGCCGCAACACAGTCTAGATCGACGGCGCTGGCCAGGACCCTGCCATTGTTATGGTCGGTATGGTTGCCGCCCAGCTCGGTGCGCCCGGGAGCACTGGCGAGTAGATAGCGACTGCCGCTCAACCGCTGCTCTGCCTCTTTAAGCAGGCGCAGGTATCTGTTTTTCTGAACACCCAGGGCCGCCCTCCCATAGAGCCTGATCAGGGCCGAATCGGCTTTGTCATTGCTCAGGTAGGGATTGAGATGGGCGAGTGTGCAGGTCATGTTGCTTTTTCTATCTCGAGATAATGGCGCCGCGGCAACTCCCGCAGTCGGGCCGCGGCGACTTCCGGAGTCAGATCGCGCTGGACAGTGGCCAGCAGCTCATAGCCGACCATGTGCTTCTTTATCGCCTGGGAACGAAGAAGGGGTGGTAAATAATGAAAATGATAGTGCAGGGCGGGATAATCCCGGCCGTCGGTCGGCTGTTGATGAATACCCATTGAGTAGGGGAAAGAAGTCAGGAAAAGGTTGTCATAACAGATGCCAAGCTCGATCATGATGGCGGCCAGATCGGCCTTTTCCGTAGCCGACATCTCGGCGATCGATGCACAGTGCCGCCGGGGTATGATCATAGTCTCAAAAGGCCAGATTGCCCAGTGGGGGACGAGAACAACAAAGGAGTCGTTGGCAAACAGGACTCTTTCTCCAAGGGAGCTCTCCCTGGCCAGATAGGTGCAGAGGAGACAACGGCCGTGGGAATCGAAATAGTGCTGCTGCTGTTCGATCTCTTTTGCTGGAATATTGGGGATTGCCGAACTTGCCCAGATCTGTCCATGGGGGTGGGGATTGGAGCAGCCCATGATCAGCCCCCGGTTCTCAAAAATCTGCACGTGGTTGATAAAGTCACGGGCGCCAAGGCTGAGGTACTCCTCGATCCAGGTGTCGATGATCGACAGCACCTGATCCCCACTCATCCTCGCCACACTCAGATCATGTTCAGGGGAATAGCAGATAACCCTGCAGATGCCCTGCTCAGGCTCACTTATGATAAGACCTTCGGGGTCGTGTTCGGGGTGAGCAGTATTTTCCGGCAGGAGGGCGGCGAAGTCGTTGGTGAAGACATAGGTCTTACGGTAGTCGGGGGTTTCTTTGCCCCCGGCCCGAACATTACCCGGACATAGATAGCAGTCAGGCAGGTAGGCAGGCGGCAGCTCGGTATCGGGTTCTTCCAGCTGTCCGTCCCAGGGGCGGGCAGTGCGGTGCGGGGAAACGAGAACCCACTCACCGGTTAATGGATTGAACCGGCGATGGGGGGATTCATTGATACCACCTTTCATAATCGAAGTGATCCCCGGTGAAAAATGAAGTATAATGACTCTGCAAACGATACCGCAAACGTTTGCACTGAAATAACTATAAATGCATCAAATTGCTTGTCAACAGTTTTGTCAGGTGCCCACCATGAAGCGCTCGGAAATAAACAATCTCCTCGATCAGGCCTGTGAATTCTTTGGTTCGTGTCATTTCAAGTTGCCGCCGTTCGCCTTCTGGTCGCCCCAAAAGTGGCAATCCACCGGTCCTGAGGTAGATGAAATAAGGGACAACGAACTGGGCTGGGATGTGACCGATTATGGGTTGGCCAGGTTCCACGAGGTGGGGCTGCTGCTTTTCACCATTCGAAACGGTAACCACGCCAAAGAAGATACCTACCCTAAGGGGTACGCGGAAAAAATAATGATGGTCCGGGAACAGCAGGTAACCCCGTATCATTTTCACTGGAACAAACGAGAGGATATCATCAACCGGGGGGGAGGCAACCTGGTGATCGAGCTCTATTATGCCGACAACAGCAATAAGTTCAGCGATCGCCGGTTTTCGGTGGCGGTGGATGGGGTGCGTAGAGAGGTGGCGCCGGGCGATCTGGTGATTCTGACCCCGGGTGAGAGTATTTGCCTGGAGCCTTATGTCTATCACACTTTTTACGGTGAAAAGGGCAGCGGCAGCGTTATGGTCGGCGAGGTTTCAGACGTCAACGACGACCGGGAAGACAATTGCTTCTACGAACAGCTCGGCCGTTTCCCCCGGATCATCGAGGACGAGGAGCCCCGCTATTATCTGTGCACCGAGTACCCGCCTCTCGGGTCGTCGGCAAGTTAGGCGGGACAACAGTTTGACAACGCCATGAGAGAATATAAGAAAACCATCTGTCCCCTGGACTGTCCGGATACCTGCGGGCTGATCGCCACCATTGAAAATGGCAGGGTCGTGTCGTTGCAGGGGGATACGGAGCACCCGTACACCAGGGGAGTGATCTGCCGGAAGATGAGGGGCTACCCAGCCAGGCTGTATGGACCGGAGCGGATACTTCATCCGCTGATCAGGGGCGGGGCCAAAGGGGCCGGTGACTTCAACCAGATCAGCTGGAGTCAGGCCTGGGACTATCTGAGCGCCAGGCTATCCCAGGTCATCGACACCTTCGGTGGTGAATCCGTACTGCCATATTGCTACGCCGGCAACATGGGTATGATCAGCCGTTTCGCCGGATTTCCGCTGTTCCACAAAATAGGGGCCTCCAGACTCGAGCAGACGATATGCTCAGCAACCGCCGGCGGAGGCTGGAGCAATATCTGCGGCGAGGCTGGCGGAACGGTGCCGGAGCAGGCCGAAAATGCCGATCTTATCGTTATCTGGGGAATGAACGTCAAGGTTTCCAATCTGCATTTCTGGCCCTATGTGGTGCGTGCCAGAAAGCAGGGTGCCAGGCTCGTGGTCATCGATCCCTACCGAAACGATACCGCCCGCAGCAGCGATGAGCATATCTGGGTCAGGCCCGGAGGTGATGCGGCATTGGCGCTTGGCATTTTAAAAGTGATGAGCGAACACGAATGGGTAGATCAGAAGTTCATCGACAGCAGCAGCAGCGGCTTCGACGAACTCAAGACCTATCTGCAGGAAACCGATTTCTCAGCCTTTGAGGCCCAGAGCAACGTCGATCGGGAAGTCATGGAGCGGCTGGCCCTGATGTTTTCTGAAACACCGAAGACCTTTATCCGGATCGGTGTCGGCTTGACCAGAAACAGCCGGGGGGCGATGGCCATCCGGGCCATCGGTTCTCTCGCCGCCGCCTGTGGTTTTTTTAATGGGGAGCCGGGGCAGGGGGTGCTGCTGTTTAGCAAAGCCTTTGGCGGCGATGCGTCGAAATTGAAGATGTAGGAGTTGGGCGTAGAAGCCGCCAGAG
>JBPCUV010000001.1:0-4840 GCA_051010975.1 Desulfocapsaceae bacterium | reverse complement strand
TGGAGATTTTTTTACACTTCATCGATTGTTTGACGATATGCAATCTGCTCTTAAGAAAAGCACTTGGCTGACTGGTAACAACTACAGTATGGCCGATACAGCAATTATTGCTTACGTCGACAGGCTTGATCGATTAGGAATGTCAGGATTGTGGGAAAAGCGGTTTCCATCTATAAGCAATTGGTTAGAGGCCTCAAAAGCTCGTCCTAGTTATGAAGCTGCGTTGCATCCTTTTGTCAGTCAAAATGAAACAGAAAATACAAGGCGTGCGGGTGAGAAACTATGGCCAGAAGTCAAAAAACGATGGGATGATTTCTTAACAGCAGCAGGTTAATGATGCTCCCCACTGCCAAAAGCGTGGTAGCTGTAGTGCCGGGCCTTAATATCAGACGTTACCTGGCGTACTCAATCCTGATTCTATTTTTGTTGGGTTACTTCTCTTCCTGTTTATCTTCATAGTAGAAGTTTCCACAACCTTACCGACTTCGAAATATTCTCATTGATTTCGGCGAAAAAAGGTTCAAACATTTCAAATCACATCAAAAAACACTGCCCCACCCTCTCCAAGTGATTGCCTGATTCTTAATAATTGTTGGATCGAAAATTATGTTATTCGAAGCGAAATTGGTTTAAAAATATATGAGCGTAGCTTCTCAAGCTATTTAGAACCAGTTTGCAATTAAGGGAATCTGGACGTTCGGGAAACTATAACTCCAATCAGACAAGGAGCTGTCCATGGGTGGATTATTCGGTGCGGTATCAAAAACAGATTGTGTCAATGACGTCTTTTATGGAACGGATTATCATTCGCATCTTGGAACCAAGCGAGGCGGCATGGCGGTGGTTAATGGAAATGGAATCAGGCGATCGATCCACAATATTCAGAACAACTATTTCCGCACCAAGTTCGAACCGGATCTACCTAAATTTAATGGCCGCCAAGGAATCGGTGTAATCAGTGACTTCGACGCTCAGCCGCTCATCATCAGTTCCCACCTCGGAACGTTCAGCATCGTAACGGTTGGTAAGATAAACAATATCAAGGATCTAACGGCAAGAGCCTTCAAGCAGAGGAAAGAGTTTTCGGAAATTCTCACCGGTGATGACAATCCGACCGAAGTTATTGCGTCGTTAATCTGCGAGGAGGAATCCTTTGAAGCGGGAATTCAGAATGTGTTTACACGGATAGAAGGCTCCTGTTCGATGCTAATCCTCACATCCGACGGTATGTATGCAGTTCGTGATAAACTGGGTCGGACTCCAATCGTGATTGGCAGCAAGGAGGGAGCTTTCGCTGCTGCATCCGAGAGTTGCGCATTCCCCAATCTCGGTTATGAAGTCTATTCCTTCCTTGGTCCTGGAGAGGCCGTATTTATCACTGCGGAAAGTGTCGAACGACGGATTGCGCCTGGCAAGAAGATGCAGATATGTTCCTTCTTGTGGGTGTATTATGGTTACCCGGCCTCCGAGTACGAAGGTATCAATGTCGAGTGGTCCCGCAACAGATGTGGTAGCGCCCTAGCCCGCCGAGACGAAGAATCAGTTGATTACGTAGCCGGGATCCCCGATTCAGGGATAGGTCACGCCATCGGCTATGCCAGTGAAAAAAATATCCCCTATTATCGGCCGTTTGTAAAATACACACCTACCTGGCCGCGTAGTTTCATGCCCCAAGACCAGAGTTTACGGGATCTCGTGGCCAAAATGAAACTTATACCGATCAAACGGCTGATCGATGGCAAGCGGATTCTATTCTGTGAAGACTCGATAGTCAGAGGTACCCAGCTAAAAGACAATATTCAGATACTGTATGAATACGGGGCCCAGGAAGTCCATATGCGGCCGGCCTGTCCGTGTCTGATTCATTCCTGTGAATTCCTCAACTTTTCGACCTCGAGATCGACCCTGGATCTGGCCGGTAGGCGGATGATAAAGAAAATAGAGGGTGCGGAAGATAAAAACCTGGAAGCATATGCACAAGCTGGTTCCGATAAAAACCTCGAGATGATCGACCTCATTTGCAAACGGCTGAAGTTGACCAGCCTTAAGTATCAAACGTTGGAGGACCTGGTTGATGCCATCGGCATGCCCAGGGAGAAACTCTGCACGCACTGCTGGGATGCTACGAGTTATTTCTGATCTTGGTTGAAGGAAAGAATGTCACTGTAAAATACCAGAAGATTTCTACATTTCTAAAATCAGTCGATCAGGTAGCATTGTCTGGTTCGGACTTCTTCAGGATGAATCTCTAATGCTCTTGTTAAGCTTGTTCAGGAGTAACATCGTCTGAGTCATATCGGTCAGCCTAGAGGTACTCAGAGGCATCTGAAGGTGCGGCCCCTGTTGTTTTTAAGGATTTCAGAAGGCATTACTTACTCAAAGCAATTTAGAGAATAGCCCTATGATCATTATGCGTATAGAAAAAATGATATAGATTACAAGGAAATATCAAGAAAGAGCGCCCGACAAACAGGAGGGGAGCAAAGCTTCATCGGCCTCCAAGGTAGAGAAGAACATGTGCTGACAATTAATCTCTTGGGGCCTTTATGATTACAGGGAGTCGTAATGAAAAAATATCAAAATAAATCACCGGAAGAAGTGATAAAGATGGTGACGATTGAGATCATTGAGCGCGCCATAAAGCTTGGAAAAAAGAAAAATCGATCGGTCTATATCAGCAAAACCTCGGGCGGCGAAGGTGTTGAGGTAAATACTCTCAATCCCAAGACTGAGGAAGGGCGTGCCAACCTGGAAAAGTTTTTTAAAACCACCAGGCGCCATTACACTTTTCACGGACTCGGAAAACCGGAAGAAAAAGATGCCATCAATTGGCGCCTCGTGAATTTACCGACATGGCGACGCATACTTTTGTTCCTTCAACTTGTTCGCGCCTCAATTATGAAGGGCACACCGAGCAAGATTAAGTTCTTCCGTAAAATGGGGGTTCATATCGGTGAAAATACTGAGATTATGCAAGGCGTTTGGTTGGACCATTTTCGTCCGGAGCTTATTTTTATCGGTGACAACACCTTGATGGGTGCATTTTCTCGAGTTACGGTGCACGCCTATGAAGGCCATGGTCGATTTCGATATGGTTTAGTGGAGATAGGAAACAACTGTACGATCGGCGCAGGAACGGGAATGGGCGTCATCCGTATCGGGAACAATGTACGAACACTGCCCGGAACAACGCTTTCACCCTATTTGATGAAGGTAAAGGACGGTGCCGTCATTGGCTGGGACCCGCCACATGTCCATATTCCTGATGAAGAAAAAAAGCATAAATAAAGCGCCGATAATGGCTCTTTATCCATTAAAATAGAGTTTATATGGCCCAGCGCAGAACCTGATTAACCACTACAAAGCTTCCAAAATAGTTAATGTGAATGAATCATCAAAGTCTAGAAGGCTAGCGAAAAGAAGCGGAACTGCTGGAGTTGTGATCTGTATCTCCTGGTGTGTCGCAGCCCTCTTTTACCTTGCCCCGGTTGACAACGCCATTTTGGCTTATATGATTCGACTCGCTCACTGCCTTTTAGTGGTTCTGCCAATCCCTGCAATCGTAACAGGATTATGGTCTCTTCGTGGTCTTAATAGAAAAGATGACAGCCAAGAAATAGGCCATGCCCTTTTTGGTACCATTTCAGGAATACTCAGTGTCGTAGCAACATTTCTTGTAATATTCTATTTAGCCGAGCATCTTTTATGAAACAACCCCTCATTTCCATCTTCATCAGCCAGCAATGGCCAGATTTCGCAGGGTATTATGTTTGCAGATATACAGTTCGCTGAGTCAGCACGAACCATTGCCAGAAAATCAGAGATTATTGAGAGAGATCCTTAAGCGACGTTTTGGGTTCACGATAACGTCCCCAAAACGAGAGATGGGTCATTGTCGTATGGGTGAACCAATAGTTTACCCAAGGTATTCTGATGAGCAGATAAAAAATGTAGTAAGAAACAAAAATGGCCGGATAAAAATATAAGATATCCACCATATCAGCAACCCAACTCCTTTCGAGTTTTCCAACACTTGCAGGCTCAACACCAATCATTGACAGCAGATAAACAGAAACAGGAAAAGCGCTTATAAAGTATAATATTACCCCCCAGGAATGCCCGGCTTCTATTGCCTTGCGTGGACAAAAGGCAGCACACCTCATACAGCTTTCACAATTATACTTCCAAAAGGGAATACGTCTGTTCCGGCCCCTCATTGCTATTGCATTGACAGTGCAATTTTGCGCACAAATGCCACATCCATCGCAGTTGTTATTTGCAAAAAATAACTTCGCAAGAAAAAATCTCCCAAAAAGCAAATAAACAACAGATATAAGTGAGAGTACTGTTCCTAATAAAATCTCGTAGTAATTGTTGCCGGTAAACCAGATTTTGGAACCAGAAAGGACTTTTTTCATAAAACTGGCCACCTTTTGTTCTGCCCGATCAATTATGGCTTCATGGCTCTTCCGACTTTGAATTGGATGAAGTGTATACCAGTTTGATGGCATATCGACACTCATGGCCCCACGCACTTTATATCCCTTTAGCATCAGGATCAGCACAATTACAAATGTAGCACTGCCGCTAATCCCGGGGACAAAGAGAGAACCAAACTTTAGTCCTGCTCTAGTCGCTATACAGAAAACATGATCTGCTTTACCTCGAGGCAATTTCCAAACAGATTTCAATACTTGCCAGGGCGCGGTGAATCCATGCGTAGGAAAGACAACGGCCGTGAAACCTTCTTTCCCAGCCTGGAATCTTTTTGCTGATTTTGCTTTATCAAGTGAAATGACTTGAGCATCTAGTCCATGATTTTCAGCGATCTTTCCCAACC